>CABSMK010000077.1 GCA_902478825.1 uncultured Collinsella sp. | reverse complement strand
CGGTGACGTCCGTCCCCAGCTTCTGCCACGGGGCCCCGGCGTCGAAATCCCTCGCGATCACGTTCTCGAACGTTCTGCCGACGACGCCCTTGTACGAGTTGTACCTGTGGTAGGCCGTCTCGCGTCTGATGCCGCAGCGGATCCCCATCTCGCGCATCATCTTGAGCACGGTCTTGTCGGCTATCACGGCCCCCTCTTCCGCCCTGAGGCACATCGCTATCTGCCGGTGCCCGCAGCCGTTGGCGGTGCGCGAGAAGATCTCGGCGGCCGCCTCCCGGAGCTCGGCGCGCGTGGGCCTCGGCGGGTGCGCGAGGGCGTAGTAGTAGGTCGACCGCTTGAGCTCGGCGCATGCGAGCAGGTGCCCGAGCGCGTGCCCCTCGGCGCGCAGGGCCGCGACCGCTTCGGCCTTCGCCCTGGTCAGAGCCCGTCCCTCTCGACCAGGGCGCGTAATTTTTTTAGGTAGGCCACCTCGGCCTCGAGCCTACGGCACCGCTCCTCGAGCTCCTCCTCGCGGGTCCGCGGCCTCGCCCTGGAACCGCTCGGCCGGCCCTTGGGCCTCGGGCGCAGGGCCTCCGCGCCGCCCTCGCGGTATAGCGCGCACCACTTCTTGAGCGGCGACATCGACATTATGCCGAACGCCGCCATCGCCTCGGCCTTCGTCATGCCGCCGTCGACGACGGCGGAGGCGGCGGCGACCTTCTGCTCGTATGTGTACCTGCCCTGCTTTCCGTCCATGCGCAGCAGCACCTCGCTCCCGAATGCGCGGTATATCTCCTGCCATCTTCTCACGGCTTCCGCGGGAAGCGAAAGGGCAATCGCGGCAGATTTATACCCGTGTCCGAGCTCGAAGAGCCCTATGGCCGCCTTCCTGGCCTCGACATCATGCTTCACCCTCAAATCAACGCGCATAAAGAAAGCCTCCCATTTCTCATGTCCAAGAAATGGGAGGCAGTTCAGTGCGAGCTGCAGGGTCTTTTGTCAAGTGACGGATCGCTTGTGGAGCCGCGCTTCATTTTGCTCGTTAGCCTTCCTTGCGGACTTTTTGCAGGTAGCGATAGACGCTGGGCTCTGAGATGCCCAGCGCGGAGGCGGCGCAGGCCACGGCACCCTTGAGCATGAACACCCCGTTACCGTTGAGGTGGCGAATGACGTCCACGCGGTCGCTCTGACCAAGCGACGCTACATCCAGCCCGCGCGCGCTCAGCAACTCGGCAATGCTGCGGTCGATGAGCTCCTGTGTGGACTCCGAAAGGCTTTCGACCTCGATAGGGGCGGGCTCCGTGCGCGTCGGCGCCGCGTCGAAGCACGCCATGAGCTGCTGCGCCATGGCGTTGATGGAGCGCACGGTCGAGAGGTCGGTGTTAACGCAGAGCATACCGACGATCTCGTCATTCTCGCGGATAAAGTACGTCGCTGACTCCAACGTCTTGCCGCCGGCACCGCGCCCCTCGTAGCCCGTAATAAACGGCAGGTCGCGATACTTGGCGTCGTGCATGATCTTGAGTGCCAGATCGGTGGCGGGACCGCCGACCTTGCGGCCGCTCACGATGCCGTTGCGAATATCAACGATGGCGTGGTCGGGATCCGAGAAATCGTGCAGCACGATTTCGCTGTTTTTGCCGAGTATCTGCTCCAGAAAATCGACCATCGGCAAAAAGCGACGTACGGTCTCGTTCACGGGCAACTCCTTTGGGTGAAATCGGAAATGTTCATAACAATTTTTTCTCATGGTAACACGCTGCCCATCATCTCGTATATCCGCAGGTACATTGCGTAATGCAGACGAACGGTAGGAATTTAGCGGTAAACGGTTGACCAAAAGAAAAGTTAGATGCTATTTTGACCAGACACTTTCCTGACCTGCGGAAATGCGTTATTTCAGCTGAAGAATAGTCTGATAACAAAAAATTATTATTGAGAATGAGAATCATCTTTAATACGATATGCAATGAAGGCACAACCTCAACCCCGCACTGCGTCACAATAGAGCGTTAGATGCGAAAACAACTACTTCGAGGATTGGTGGTCAAATGACCCAGGAGACGGTTACGAACGGCACTGAAGCCCTGTTCACTCGCGAAGGCATGCCTCCCGTTAAGGAAATGATCCCGTGTGCCCTTCAGCACGTACTGGCATCGTTTGCCGGCATCATTACCCCGGCGGTCATCATGGCCGGCGTCTACGGCTTTAATAGCCAACAGAGCACCGACATCATCCAGGTCGCCCTCATTCTTTCGGCGATCGATACGGCCCTTCAGGCCTTCGCTCCCTTCCGTCGCATCGGCGGCGGCCTGCCCATCGTCATGGGCGTTTCGTTCGCGTTCCTGCCGGCCCTGCAGGCCATGGGTGCCTCGGGCTTTAGCTTTGGTGCGCTGCTGGGTGGCGAGATCGTCGGCGGCGCCGTCGCGGTCCTCTTTGGTCTGGCCTACAGCAAGATCAAGTGGCTGTTCCCGCCCGTCGTGACCGGTACGGTCATCTTCTCCATCGGCGTTTCGCTGTATCCCACGGCCGTCAAGTATATGGCCGGCGGTATGGGTACGCCGCTGTGGGGCACCCCGCAGGCCTGGTGCGTCGCTCTTATCACCTTCGCCGTGGTCTTTGCGCTCGCCAACTTTGGCAAGGGCACGCTCAAGCTGGGATCCGTGTTCTTTGGCATGATCGTTGGCATGATCGTCTCCATCCCCTTTGGCATGATCGACTTCTCCAGCGTCGCCACCGCTCAGGTCTTCGCTCTTCCCAAGCTCATGCCCTACGCGCTCGAGTTTGATCCCGAGGTCTGCATTACCCTCGCCGTCGTGTTCCCCATGGTTGCCATCCAGGTTATCGGTGACGTTTCCGCCGCCTGCCTGGGCTCCATCGACCGTATGCCCACCGAGCGCGAGCTCTCCGGCGCTATTGTGTCCCAGGGCCTCACCTCTATGGTCGGCGGCCTGCTGGGCGGTCTTCCCACCAGCGCCCTTGGCCAGAACGTGGGCATCATCTGCTCCAACAAGGTCGTCAACAAGTGGGTCTTTGTGATCATCGCGGCCGTCTTTGCCATCGCCGGTCTGTTCCCGCAGCTCTCTGCCGTGCTCTCCGCCATCCCGCAGCCTGTCATCGGCGGCGCGACCGTCGGCGTCTTTGGCACCATCACCATGAACGGTGTGCGCATGTTCACCCGCGAGGGCCTCACGCAGCGCACCACCACCATCGTCGGCACCTCGGTCGTCTTTGGCCTGGGTATTTGGATGGCCAGCGGCTGCCTCGCCGGCGAGGGCATGCCCACCTGGGTGTCCACCGTCATCGGCTCCAACGCCGTGACCCCCACCGCCATCATGGCCATTGTCCTTAACCTGATCCTTCCGCAGACGCCGGTCGTGGCTCAGCACATCGATGCCGCCAAGGATGCCGCTGTGGATCTGGTCCTGCCCGAGAGCAAGAAGTAACCAATTCGGTGCTATTCGCTGGCGGACGCATCGCCTCGTCCGCCGGCGCCATGCGGCGCCAAGCCGCACTTCAAAGGGCTTGTCCCTTTGGTGAAGCGTTGACGGGAGAGGGCCCGTTTCCGGTGTAGGCCGGCGCTTCGCACTTCCGCCATGTCAGAGGTGTCAAACCCCGCCCCTGATGTTGAAGGGAGCATTTATGCTTCTGGTCGCTAACGGTTCCGTCTTTACCCGCAACGCTCAGACTCCGTTTATTCCCAACGGTGCGGTCGCCATTGACGGAGATACGATCGTCGAAGTGGGCCCCGAGCGCGAGCTCAAGGCCAAGTACCCGGATGCCGAGTACGTCGACGCCCAGGGCAACCTCATCATGCCCGGACTTATCAACTGCCACACCCACATCTACTCGGGTCTGGCCCGCGGCCTTGCCATTAAGGGCTGCAACCCCACCAACTTCCTGGAGAATCTTGAGCAGCAGTGGTGGAAGATTGACGACAACCTGACGCTCGACGGCACCAAGGCCAGCGCCTATGCCACGATTCTGGATTCCATCCGCGACGGCGTCACCACGATCTTCGATCACCACGCGAGCTTCTGCGAGATTCCGGGCAGCCTCTTTACCATTAAGGACGCCGCTCAGGAGCTGGGCATGCGTTCGTGCCTGTGCTACGAGGTTTCCGACCGCCGTGGCCAGGAAAAGTGCGATCAGGCTATTGCCGAGAACGCCGAGTTTGCCCAGTGGGCCGCCAAGGAGCGTCGCGATAACGACAACCACATGATCGCCGCAATGTTTGGCGGTCACGCCACCTTTACGCTGTCGGATGAGACCATGGATAAGATGGCCGAGGCCAACAACGGTCTGACCGGCTTCCACATCCACGTGTGCGAGGGCATGAACGATGTGTGGGATTCCCGCCTCAACCGCGGCGGCATCAGCCCCGTCGAGCGCCTGCTGCAACACAACCTGCTCGGCCCCGACACCATGCTGGGCCACTGCATCCACGTGACGCCTGCCGAGATGGATATCGTCAAGGAGTCCGGCACCTGGCTCGTCAACAACCCCGAATCCAATATGGGCAACGCCGTGGGCTGCGCCCCCGTGCTCGAGTTCTTCCGCCGCGGCATCCCCGTGTGCATGGGCACCGACGCCTACACCCACGATATGCTCGAGAGCCTTAAGGTCTTCCTGATCATTCAGCGCCACAACGCCGCCATGCCCAACGTGGGCTGGTGCGAGGCCATGACCATGCTGTTCGAGAACAACGCCAAGATGGCGAGCAAGTACTTCGATCGCAAGCTCGGTGTGCTCGAGGCCGGCGCTGCCGCCGACGTCATCGTCATGGACTACAAGCCCTTTACGCCGCTGAGCGAGGAGAACATCGACGGCCACATGCTCTTTGGCATGATGGGCAAAAACTGCCGCACCACCATCATCAACGGCCGCGTCCTGTACAAGGATCGCGAGTTTGTCGGTATCGATGAGGACAAGATCAACGCGTGGACCATGGCTGAGTCCAAGAAGCTCTGGAGCACGCTCAACGATCGCGCCTACTAATTACAAGTAGATTCACGCGCGCCGGATGTTTCGCCGCATCCGACGCGCGTATAGGCGACCTCCGCGGGGTCGCCGGCGCTGTGCTAGCGCTACACCGTATTTGCGCCCGCCGCGCGGTCTCGCCGGGCGTTACAGAGAGGAGCTCATTATGAGCGACATCATGAGGCCGATCCCGTTTTCGCAGCTGATGAACTGGATCATCGAGGAGCACAAGACTCAGGGCGCCGTCTTTGGCGTGCGCAAGATGGTCACGACCAACCAGGAGGGCGCGCTTCCCATTTTTGACGAGCGCATCGAGACTCCGTTTGGCCCGGCCGCCGGCCCCAACACGCAGCTTGCCCAGAACATCGTGGCATCCTACGTGGCCGGTTCCCGCTTCTTTGAGCTTAAGACCGTTCAGGTTATGGACGGCGAGGAGCTCTCCAAGTGTGTGAACAAGCCCTGCATTGTGGCGCAGGACGAGTGCTACAACTGCGAGTGGTCGACCGAGCTCGAGGTTCCGCAGGCTTTTGCCGAGTACGTGAAGGCATGGTTCGCCTGCCACCTCATCGCTCGCGAGTACGGCCTGGGCAGTCCGGACGGCTTTGTCTTTAACATGTCCGTGGGCTATGACCTGGAGGGCATCAAGAGCCCCAAGGTCGACGCCTACATCGAGGGCATGAAGGACGCCAGCGGCTCTGACGTCTGGAACGAGTGCCGCGCATGGGCGCTCGCCAACCTGGACAAGTTTGAGCATGTCGACGCCGCGTTTGTCGAGTCCATCCCGGCACGCGTTTCCAACTCCATCACCGAGTCCACCCTGCACGGCTGCCCGCCGGCGGAGATCGAGCGCATCGCGACCTATCTGATCACCGAGAAGGGCCTCAACACCTACATCAAGTGCAACCCCACGCTGCTGGGCTATGAGTTTGCCCGCCAGCGTCTGAACGAGCTGGGCTTTGACTACATCGTCTTCGATGACACGCACTTCCGCGAGGACCTGCAGTGGGCCGATGCCGTGCCTATGTTCGAGCGCCTGATTGCCCTGTGCGCCGAGCGCGGTCTAGAGTTTGGCGTCAAGCTCACCAACACCTTCCCCGTCGACGTGACGAGAAACGAGCTGCCTTCCACCGAGATGTACATGTCTGGCCGTTCGCTGTTCTCGCTGACCATCGAGGCTGCCCGCCGCATTACCGAGCAGTTCGATGGCAAGCTGCGCATCAGCTACTCCGGCGGTGCCACGGTCTACAACATCCGCGCCCTGTACGATGCCGGCATTTGGCCCGTTACCCTGGCGACCGACGTGCTCAAGCCCGGTGGCTACGAGCGCTTTAGCCAGATGGCCGGCGAGTTTGCCGACCTGGATGGCAAGCCGTTCGCGGGCGTCTCTCTCGACGCCGTGACCGCGATCCAGACCGACTCGCTCACCAACCCGCTCTACAAGAAGCCGCTGCGCCCGCTGCCCGACCGCAAGGTCGCCGGCAAGAGCCCGCTTTCCGACTGCTTTACGACGCCGTGCCGTACGAGCTGCCCTATCCAGCAGGATATTCCCGCCTACCTGGCGGCTGTTGACGAGGGCCGCTACGAGGATGCGCTCAACATCATCATCGAGCGCAACGCCCTGCCGTTCATTACCGGCACCATCTGCCCGCATCCCTGCGGCCGTGCCTGCGAGCGTGCGTTCTACGAGCCCGAGGGCGCCCAGATCCGCGCCAGCAAGCTCAAGGCCGCCCGCGAGGCCATGACCGCCGTGCTGCCCAAGCTGCGCGCCCAGGCCATCGCCAACGACGGCGAGCGCAACGTTGCCGTTATCGGCGGCGGCCCGGCCGGCCTGGCGACGGCGTTCTTCCTGACGCGTGCCGGCGTGCCCGTCACCATCTTTGAGGCCCGCGATTCGCTCGGTGGCGTGGTCCGTCACGTGATCCCCGAGTTCCGCATTGCGAGCGACGATATCTCCCACGATGCCGAGCTCTGCCTGGCCTTTGGCGCCAAGGTGCAGCTCAACGCTCGCGTGGATTCCATCGACGAACTCAAGGCCCAGGGCTTTACTGACGTGGTCGTGGCCACCGGTGCCTGGATGCCCGGCTCTGCGGGCCTGGGCGAGGGTGCCGAGCTCGACGTGCTGGAGTTCCTCGAGGCCGCCAAGAAGGGCGAGAAGCTCGAGCTGGGCGAGGATGTCGTGGTCATCGGCGCCGGCAACACCGCCATGGACGCGGCTCGCGTGGCCAAGCGCCTGGCCGGCGTGAAGAACGTACGCCTGGTGTATCGCCGCACCAAGAAGCAGATGCCCGCCGACGAGGAAGAGCTCGATCTTGCTCTTGCCGATGGCGTTGAGTTCTGCGAGCTGCTGGCGCCCAAGGCACTTAACGGCGCCGTGCTGACCTGCGATGTTATGGAGCTTGGCGAGCCGGATGCAAGCGGCCGTCGCAGCCCCGTCGCCACGGGCGAGACCGTCGAGCTTTCCGCCACCACGGTGATCTGCGCCGTGGGCGAGGGCATCGATGCCAGCCTGTACGATGCCGCGGGCGTCGAGCACGACCGTCGCGGCCGCCTTGCCGCCACCTCCACCGGCGTCGAGGGCGTCTGGGCTGCGGGCGACTGCCGCCGCGGTCCTGCCACCGTGGTCGAGGCCATCGCCGATGCCGCCGAGGTCGCTCGTGCCATCGCCGGCGTGGACTTTAACAAGTACGCCGACTGTAACGAGCAGGCCGGCCGCGAGGACACCTGCTACGAGCGCAAGGGGTCGCTGTGCCGCGACAAGCGCAACTGCACCAAGACCCGTTGCCTGGGCTGCGGTTCGGTGTGTGAGGTCTGCTGCGACGTGTGCCCCAACCGCGCCAACGTTGCCATTAAGGTGCCGGGTCTGGCCAAGCATCAGGTCGTCCACGTCGATGGCATGTGCAACGAGTGCGGCAACTGCGCCGTGTTCTGCCCCTACCAGGAGGGTCGTCCCTACAAGGACAAGCTCACCCTGTTCTGGAGCGAGGAGGACATGGAGAACTCCGAGAACGAGGGCTTCCTGGCCGTGGGCGAGGACCACTTTAAGGTCCGCGTCGCCGGCACGGTC
>CABSMK010000076.1 GCA_902478825.1 uncultured Collinsella sp. | reverse complement strand
TATAAGAGACAGCGCTTCAACGCCACGCGGATCCGTGCGAACAGCTCCTCAATCGCAAACGGCTTGGTCAGGTAATCGTCGGCGCCGGCATCGAGCCCGGCCACCTTGTCCATCACGGCATCGCGCGCGGTGACCATTATCACCGGCACATCCTTGTGCTTGCGGACGCGCCGCAGGACCTCCATGCCGTTGAGCTGCGGCAACAACACATCGAGCAGAATAAGATCGTAGTTGCGCTCCAGCGCCAGGTCCACGGCGGTGCGGCCATCGGCGGCGTGTTCCACCTGGTAGCCCTCGTGCTCCAGCTCGAGCGTCACAAAGCGGGCGATTTTCTCCTCGTCCTCTACGATCAGGATCCGTGCCATGCGTGCCCCCGTCTGCGATTACTTGTCGTCGTTCAGATTTTGCTTGATGTCGTTCGCGGCATCGGCGGCGTGATTCATAAGGTTGTTGATGCTGCCGGGCACGTCGCCGTCGCTGTCGATGCGGTAGCGCATGCCAAAGAACAGGCCAATCAGCATCAGCCAAATCGTAGCGCCCCAGGCAAACAGGGCGATGATGGGGATCAGGATGGGGATGTTGAGGATGATCGCATCGCGGCGCGTGGCGATAAACTTGGTGTCCAGGCTCAGGCGGAAGAGCTTTTTGAGGTACTCCCACACGCCGTCCATCTTCTTGGAGAAGTCGGTCTTTTCGCTCGACTTCTCGTAGGCGGCCTGCGCGGCGACCATCTCGGCCGAGGGCTCGTCGACCGGCTCGGACTCGGTGGCGGCGTGCGCCGACGTAGTCTGGGTCTTGCCCTGCGATTCGAGCCAAATGATGGCATCCAAAACGTTGCCGTCGGCAGCGTCGAGCGCCGCCTTGGCATCGGTGTAGCTCACATTGCACTTGGTGCGGATGGTTTCAACTTTTTCGAGGTCGTCCATGACCTGTCCTTTCGTTCGATGGGCGCGACGCTGGGCGATTTGCCCGGGCGCGAGCGTTGCGTTCGGCGGCCTGCGTTGCGCGGCGCCGCCCCGCCCTTGGTCGAACTCTATAGTGCAGGTTATAGATTAAGCGATTCTTGAGCCAAGATTAATGTTGGATGAGTTTTTGGGTAGCGGTGGGAAAAGTATTAGACCTCGATAGCGGGGGATGTGGTGCCGGTGCAAAACGGCGTCAAAGGTTGGTCGAGCAGGCGGTTTCTCCATTGATGTCCGCACAGCATGTGACACTTACCCTGCCGCCCCGCTCTGCCGCGGTGGCATGCGTCTGAACAACGACTCTCTAAGGAGTTCGATACCGATGAGTGACAACGCAAAGCATCTCGCAAAGAAGTGCGTAAAGGACGCGGGGCCGTGCCTCGCGCTGTGCGTAGCCGGCGCAGCGGTCGCGCTGCTGGCTGTTCTGGGGCCGTTCGACGTGCTCCGAAGTGCCGTCTCTCTGCACGTTTGCATGGCCCTTGCCGGCGCCATGATGACCGGCGGCGTGCTCGATCTGGTTTTTTGGGTGCTTGACCCGTTTGGATGGAAGAACGAGGGGTAAGCCCTAAGGGGCTGGAACGGTTGGCTTAGTGATCGTGCAGAATGCGGGCTAGCGACTTACAGGGAAGTGGTGATCCGATGACGGTCTATGTGACGGGCGATATTCACGGCGGCGTCGACATGCAAAAGCTGCGCGACTGGGACCTTGGGGATAGTCTGACGAGCGACGACTATCTGATTATCGCCGGCGACTTTGGCTTTCCGTGGGATTTCTCTGCCGAAGAATGTGCCGACATCGCTTGGCTGGAATCGCGTCCCTATACCGTGCTGTTTGTCGACGGCAACCACGAGCGTTTCGATCACTGGGCGGAGCGCCCCATGGAGTTGTGGCACGGTGGGCTGACGCAGCGCCTGTCGGACACCTCTCCCATACGGCGCCTGACGCGCGGCGAGGTTTTTGAGCTCGACGGCTCAACGGTCTTTACCATGGGCGGCGCCACGAGCGTGGACAAGGAATACCGCATTCCGTATTCCAGCTGGTGGCCGCAGGAGCTGCCGGACGAGCGCAACTTTGAGGAGGCGCGGGCAAAGCTCGACAGCGTGGGCTGGACGGTCGACTACGTGATCACTCACACCTGCTCTACGCGCATGCTTTCGTCCACGCTTTATCCAGCGTCCGGCTGGAATTGCCCCTCCGTTGATCGGCTTACGGCATTTTTCGATGAGCTGGAAGACCGCTTGGACTACAAGCGCTGGTACTACGGGCATTTTCATCGGGATACCAACCCGGCCGAGCGTCACACCGTGCTCTACGACTGCATCGTTCGCTTGGGCGACGAACTCCAGCCCTGGGATGTTGCGTAGAGGCGGGGTGGCTGGCTACTCGACCGTTACAGTGATGTTCTCCCGATGCGCGCGGATGACGTCCCAGCTAAAGTGCTCGACCAGCTGCTCGGCGGTACGCGGCGTGGTGTCCGGCGCGATGCCTGTTTGCCCGGCGAGCCATCCCAACAGTGCCTCGGGTGTGCCAAAGCGGGTGCGGAGCTCGCCCAGGTCCAGATCGCGATCGCGCTTGGAAAGGCGGCGGCCATCCGGCGACATGAGCAGCGGAATGTGCGCGTAGTGCGGCGTGGGAAGTTCCAGCAAATGCTGCAGGTAGATTTGGCGCGGCGTGGAGCCCAGCAGATCGCATCCGCGCACGACCTCGGTGACGCCCATGGCAGCGTCGTCGACCACCACGGCTAGCTGGTAGGCAAAAACGCCGTCGCTGCGGCGCACCAAAAAGTCGCCGCATTCGGTGGCGAGTGCTTCGCATTGGGCTCCATACGTGCGGTCCACGAATTCGATCACATCGTTTGCTAGGTCGTCGACGGCGGGTACGCGCAGGCGCGTGGCCGGAGCGCGCAGAGCGCTGCGGCGGGCAACCTCCTCGGCAGAAAGGTCTCGGCAGGCGCCGCGGTAGATGGGCGTGCCGTCGCTCGCGTGCGGCGCGCTCGCGGCGTGGAGTTCGGCACGCGTGCAAAAACAGGGATAGGTGAGGCCGGCGTCTTGCAGCTGACGCAGGGCGTCCTCGTACAGATCCAGGCGATCGTGCTGGTAGTAGGGGCCTTCGTCCCACTCCAGTCCCAGCCAGGCCAGGTCGTCAATCAATTGAGTGGCAAGTTCCGGGCGCTTGCAGCGATCGTCCAGGTCCTCGATGCGCAGCACGATGCTGCCGCCTTGGCTGCGGGCCGAAAGCCACGAGCACAGGCAGCTGAACACGTTGCCCAAGTGCATGCGGCCCGAGGGCGACGGGGCAAAGCGGCCCACGACGGGGGTGGGCGCTGCCGTTGCTGGTGCGTCCGCGGCGTGTGTTGCTATGTTGCGTGCGTTGATATCCATGCGGACGAGTATAGCGCGGGGCTTGGCAGGGAAGGCGTTGCTGCGCTCACAAGTTGGCGGCGGTGCGCATTGCGCACGGTGGGTTTGCGGCTCAAGGTCTCGATCGCTGCGTACCGACTTAGCCTCACAAACGACAGAAACCCCGGCAGCTCTTCGCAACTGCCGGGGTTTCCGCGGAAAAGGGGGACATGATCCTCAAGCGAACGGCAAAGGGGCAAACCGTTTTCGCTCGACTGCTTTATGCCCCTCGGCTGGCGGCTCAATCAGCGCGTGCCGCGCCCACACAAAGCCGCTACACCTGTGACAGAGCTGTGAAGTGGTATCTATTGCTGGCGCGGGCCATGCCAAGGGTGTCCCTAATGACTAGTCATTTAAGAACGTCCCCAATGACTAGCTGCCGGGGTGCGGGTGTGACTTTCATCCCGTTTGGCGCTCCGGTCGCCTAGATGTTCGCCATGCGTACCCGCAAACGTGGGACAATGGCGCTGTTGGTTTTACAGACAAAGGATGTGCCTATGAACACCCTCGCCGCCAAAGTCAGCCGGCAGCGCCACCTGTTTGCGCGATTCGCTTCCGTCTGCGTGCTCGTCGCGCTTGCGCTGCTGCTGTTGCCCGCCGTTGCACGTGCCGACGGGTATTCTATGACCCAAACCTACATCGGCGCCACGGTCGAGGCCGATGGATCGCTGAGCGTTGTCGAGGGACGCCAGTTTGATTTCGACGACGACATCAACGGCGTGTTTTGGGAGATCAATACGGGCACCAACCAGCAGGGCGGCCCGGCGGGCGTTGACGTGCTGAGTGTCGAGGAAGAGGACACCGCGTTTAACAAAGTCGATAGCGCGAACAAGGGTGACTCTGGCGTCTACACGGTTGAGCAGACCGGTGACGGCGTAAGGATTAAGGTATTCAGTCCTCACGAGAGCGGCGACAGCGCGACCTATTACGTGAGCTATACCATGACCGGTGCGGTCATGAACTGGGCCGATACTGCCGAGCTCTATTGGAAGTTCGTGGGCGACGGCTGGTCTGCGGATTCCGATGACGTCGAGATGGAAGTGCGCTTCGCAAATGCCGCTGCCGGGACGGCGGCCGTCAAGGGCGATAACTTCCGCGCATGGGGCCACGGCCCGCTGACGGGCGACGTGTCACTCGATGAGGACGAGCCCATGGTCACCTATACCATTCCCTGCGTGCATCAGGGCGAATTCGCTGAGGCGCGCATCGCCTTCCCCAGCGACTGGGTGCCGCAGCTTGCCGCCTCGGGCGAAGAGCACATGCCAACGATCCTGAGCGAAGAGAAGGAATGGGCCGACGAAGCTAACGCCCGCCGCGCTCACGCTCGCATGATTGCCAATGCACTTGCTGTGCTAAGTGTTGTTGCGGCGGTGGCCTTTACCGGCACAATCGTTATGCTCAAGCTGCGCAAGCGCAAGCCCAAGCCGCTTTTCCAGGACGAATATTTCCGCGATGTGCCTTCGGCCGACCATCCCGCCGTGCTTTCGGCCCTCATGAGCTGGAACGAGGTGCCCGACCAGGCATATATCGCCACGCTCATGAAGCTCACTGACGACCGTGTGATCAAGCTGGAGCAGGCGACCGTGACCAAGGCCAAGAAGGGTCTGTTGGGGCGTGAAAAAGAAGAGCAGACGTATCGCGTGACGGTGAGTGATGCGGGCTGGAAGTCGGCCAAGGGCATTGACCACATGGTGCTCAAGGTCTTCTTTGCCGGTGCTAAGCCTGACGAGAACGGTGACCGTTCGCGCACGTTCGACGAGCTGCAGCACTACGTCAAGCAGCACGCTACACCCGTGGGTGATAAGCTCGAGGACTATCAGAACACCGTTAAGGGCAAGCTGGCCGATAGCGAGTACGTTGCCTCGGACGGCATTGTTGCAATGGTGTTTTGCCTGGTTCTTGGTATCCTGATTGCCTTTGTTCCCGTGGGATCCATCTTCTTTACCGATGGCGCACAGGCGAACATTACCGCCGCGGTTATCTCGGTGCCGATTGTGCTGGTGGGTATCGGCGTGGGCCTTACGTTCCGCCGCTTTACGCCGGAGGGCGCCGAGGTGGCGGCTCGCTGCATGGCACTTAAGCATTGGCTCGAGGACTTCACTCGTCTAAAGGAAGCCGTCCCGGGCGATCTGGTGCTGTGGAACAAGCTGCTGGTGATGGGCGTTGCCCTGGGCGTTTCGAAAGAAGTGCTGCGACAGCTGGCCGAGGCCGTGCCTGCGGACCTGCGCAACAGCGACGATTTCTACGACAACTACCCCTGCTACTGGTGGTACTACCATCATTACGGTACCGAGTCCCCGCTCGATTCATTCGATGACGTGTATCACGAGACCATCCGCGAGCTGGCTTCGAGCTCCGATAGCTCGAGCGGCGGCAGCGGCGGCGGAACGTTCTAGCGCGTTCTGATTTTTGGGATGGATCTTCTCCGGCGACTGTTGGCGGAAAATCTATCCCATTTTTATGCTTTGAAATGGGTCTATCTTTCCGTTACGGATCCCCACACAGGGGGCAGTGGGCAAAAAATGCCAAATATGAGTACTGTTGCCATTATAGTGACATATATTTGCACTAAATAATGGGCTCCTAATGAGATTATCTCTCGTTAGGGGCCCATTTTATTGAACATTTGTGGAAATACGTCAGCTCGCCTGACTGGCTGCTATGTCTAAAAGCCTCTAAAATGCCCCAAATCGCTGCTACTAAAAAGGTAACAGTACTCATATTTGATGTTTTTTGCCCACAGCTATTTGCAGACCCCTCTATAGGGCGACGCCAACGAGGGTTTCGTCGACTGTGTTACCCAAGAATGTCCCCAACAACTAGGTGCGGTTGCTGCCAAGGAGTGTCCCG
This sequence comes from uncultured Collinsella sp., assembly GCA_902478825.1. GTDB lineage: Bacteria > Actinomycetota > Coriobacteriia > Coriobacteriales > Coriobacteriaceae > Collinsella. Next base: position 1,875 of record CABSMK010000076.1, on the reverse strand, counting down.
GGGTGCCGGCACAAAAGGAACGTCCCTAACTGCCGGGTTTAGGCTGTTAGGTCGAGTTCGTAGAGAAAGCTTTCGCGCGGCATGTCGTGACGGCGCTCTTCGCGGTTGGCGCGGTGCGTGGCCGTGCGCTTAAAGCCGTGCAGCTCGTAGAACTTCCACGAGCAGTTGGAGTCGGTGTACAGGTGCGCCCTCGTCGCTCCAAGCGAGGACAGGTGCGAGACCGCGGCATCGAGCAGAACCGTGCCAACGCCCAGGCCATGGACATCGCGATCCACGGCAAGCAGCGTGACCTCGTTGTCGTGCGGCAACGGGCTGCTCTCGAGCAGGCGGTTGTTGGTTCGGATGGTTGCGCGCACAAACGAGAGATACTCGGCGCAGGCATCAGGCTCCAGCTCACGCATCTGCGATAGCAGTGCGCGTTCGGTATCCATCCAATGCTCGTTGATAGCGACGCCGGAGTTCTGTCCTGCGCGTGCAAGTGCAATGCCGCGCGCCTCGCCGTCAATCACCGCAACCTGCGAAAACGTCGATGACGAAAGGCAATAGGCGAGGTCGCACGCGGCCTCAAGGCGGTTGTACTCATCGTTATCCGAATTGTTATGCCAAAGCTGCTGCAGAATCAGCGCGATGGCGTCGAAGTCTTCGGTATCAAACGGTCGGTAGAGAACCCGCGAGACCATGGTGCCTCTTTCTTTTGCGGATGCATATCGAGCACAGTTCTACCACGCCATTGGCATCTAATTATGGTGCCCCTGTGTTCCATGAACTCACCGTGCCCGGTGCCATGCCCATCCCCTCCGCTCGCAAACTTTTTCTGCACATGCGCCAGTTGCGGGGTGCATCGATGCGCTCGATGCGCTACATTAAATCAGTATTTTCAATGCCGCTGCGCGAGCGCTGCAGATCGACGTATCACCGACTCACAGAGCACGGCGGCGTACCAGACAGGAGGACTGCATGGGATCTGATGTGAAGATCGCACGCGCGTTGATCTCGGTTACCGATAAGACGGGCGTCGTCGATTTCGCACGGACGCTGGTTGACGACTTTGGCGTCGAGATCATCTCTACGGGCGGCACGGCTCGTGCCATCGAGGACGCGGGCGTTCCCGTAACCCCCATCGAGGAGTTCACGGGCTATCCCGAGATGATGGACGGCCGCGTTAAGACCCTGCACCCCAAGGTTCATGGCGCGCTGCTGGCCCGCCGCGATTCCGAGCAACACATGCAGGAGGCGGCTCAGCACGGCATTAAGCTGATCGATCTGGTCGTCGTCAACCTGTACGAGTTCGAGAAGACCGTTGCCAACCCCGAGGTCACCTTCGCGGACGCTATCGAGCACATCGACATCGGTGGCCCCTCCATGCTGCGCTCTGCTGCCAAGAACGCCGCGAGCGTTACCGTCATCTCCGACCCGGCCGACTATGATGCCGTCCTGGCCGAGATGCACGAGACCGGTGGCTGCACCACGCTTTCCACCCGTCGTCGCCTGCAGGTGAAGGTCTACCAGACCACCGCCGCCTACGACACGGCTATCTCCCGTTGGCTTGCCGCCCAGGCAAGCGACGTGGCGGACACCTCTGCCAAGCTCGAGATTTCGCTGGAGAAGGTCGACGACCTGCGCTATGGCGAGAACCCGCAGCAGAAGGCCACGGTCTATCGCTTTGCCGAGGGCTGCGAGAACACCGCGAGCTCGCAGTTCCCGCTCGTGGGCTCCGAGCAGATCCAGGGCAAGCCGCTCAGCTACAACAACTATCTGGATGCCGACGCCGCCTGGAACCTGGTCCGCGAGTTCGACGAGCCGGCCTGCGTAATCCTCAAGCACCAGAACCCCTGCGGTTCCGCCGTTGCCGAGGACATTACGGCCGCCTACGAC
>CABSMK010000075.1 GCA_902478825.1 uncultured Collinsella sp. | reverse complement strand
AGATTCAGACCAACAACGCCATCGAGGCTGCCAAGAAGCGCCACGTCGACGGCTCCGACTACCGCGAGGTTCAGGACCTGGAAAACGAGCTCGCCACCCTGGCCAAGCGTCTGGACAAGATTGAGCACACCCGCAAGGACGTCGTCATCGCCCATAAGGAGGCGCTCGACCGCGAGGCTCGCGCACAGGCCATCATCGCCAAGTTCGAGGAGGGCGTAAAGGCCGACACCAAGGCCGCCCGAGCCAAGGCTGCCGACCTGCAGGCTCAGATTGACGCCGCCACGAAGGAGCGCACCGCGCTTGCTGCCACGCTGCCGGCCGACGTGCTCACCGACTACGAGCGCCTCCTCAAGCAGTTCCGCGGCCTGGCCGTCGAGACCATCCAGGGCAACATCCCCACGGTCTGCCACACCGCGCTGCAGGCATCGTCCATGAGCGACCTCAACCACGACGGTAGCGAGATTACGCACTGCCCGTACTGCCACCGCCTCCTGGTACTCCCGAGCAAGGAAGCCTAGCGATGACGGCGGCATCCAACAATTCAATGCAACTTGAGGGAAAAACGATCCTGCTGGGCATTACCGGCGGGATCGCCGCCTATAAGTCGTGCAATATCGTGCGCCTGCTGCAAAAGCGCGGCGCACGCGTCAAGGTCGTCATGAGCGAGCATGCCACCGAGTTTGTGGGCCCGCTCACCTTTCGTGCGCTCACCAACGAGCCCGTTGCCGTGGGCCTATTCGACGATCCCTCCGACCCCATCCACCACATCTCGCTCGCACAGGAGCCCGACCTGGTGGTCGTGGCGCCCGCGACGGCCAATATCATCGCCAAGATGGCCAACGGCATCGCAGACGACCTCATCTCCACCACGCTGCTGGCAACGCCACGACTCATCGTGATCGCGCCGGCCATGAACAATGGCATGTGGAAAGCGCCGGCTACACAGACCAACATGGCCACGTTGCGCGAGCGCGGTGTCCATGTGGTGGGTCCGGGCAGCGGCTACCTTGCCTGCGGCGACGTGGACACGGGACGCATGAGCGAGCCCGAGGACATCGTCGAGGCTGTCTGTGAGGTGCTCAGCCTCGTGCCGCAAGACCTGGCGGGCAAGCGCATCGTCATCACTGCCGGCCCCACACACGAACCGATCGACCCGGTGCGCTTCATTGGCAACCGCTCATCAGGCAAGATGGGCGTCGCCCTTGCAGGGGAGGCCGCACGCCGCGGTGGCGAGGTCACGCTCGTGTTGGGACCGACATCGCTCGATGTTCCCCGCGGCGTGGAGTGCGTGCGCGTGCAAACCGCCGCAGAGATGCTCCAGGCGGCCCTGAGCGCCTTCCAGACGGCCGATGCGGCAATTTGTGCGGCCGCCGTCGCCGACTATACCCCCGCCACCCCTGCGGACCATAAGCTCAAAAAGTCCAACGAACGCTTGGATCGCATCGAGCTTGTCGAAACGGTCGATATCTTGGCCGAGCTTTCGCGCCAAAAGGGGGAACGGTGCGTGATCGGCTTTGCGGCCGAGACCGATAACCTTGTCGAGTACGCCGAGCGCAAATTGGCCCGCAAGGGTTGCGATGCCATTATCGCCAACGATGTCTCGCGCGCCGATTCGGGCTTTGGGACCGACACCAACAAGGCCTGGATTGTGAGCACAACAGGTGCGCAAGAGCTTCCCGTGCTAACAAAACCCCAGCTCGCAAATACAATTTTGGACTTGCTTCAAAATTTATAAAAAAGTTCTTGCACAAGGCTAAAGTTTCGGGTTAATATACTCCCTGTTGCGAGCGAGAGCAGAGCAACAGACAAAAGCTTCGGGACGTGGCGCAGCTTGGTAGCGCACTTGACTGGGGGTCAAGGGGTCGCTGGTTCGAATCCAGTCGTCCCGACCAGAAGTTTGCAGGTCAGGCACCTAGTGTCTGACCTTTTTTGTTTTAAGCAATTGCTTAATTTTGATTAAGCAACAGGGTGCCAAAAATCTACCTGCGCGATAATCGCTTTTTGCGGTTACTTGCGCGTTTTGCACGCGCTTGAGCCGATTTATTAACGCGACATGAATCTACATACGCGTAGCTGGTATACAGACGAGTACAGGCTGTATTTATCGCGGCGATTTACGCAGATATGGCGACTGTAACGAACTAGTGTGTCGCTGTATTTATTCCAGCAGTTCACTTGATCTGTGGACAAGTGAGCGGTTACAACAAAACGCCAACCAGGATGGACTCCATACGAGGATGCCGCAAAGGTAATGGCGGGGAAGTGCGGCAGGCGCTCTGAGAGCCGCTGTATGACCCCATTTCTCCTCAACCCGATTACCTGTACAATGAACCTCGAATTGTTTGAGTAATCGCCAAAAGAAAAGCCCTCGCAGGATTGCGAGGGCTTTGCGATGAAAGAGATCAGAAGCAGAAAGCGGGGAGGACATAAAACGAGTCCGTCGCGCTGCAGCTGTAGCAAATACCGCCGCTTTGAACATAGCGAAAGGATGTGGAGCTGCGCGGTCTCACGGAACGAGTCCAGTGGCTATAGCCTGATGCACCGGAATAGTTCGACCCCGTCACGCCCTTGGATTTGTAGCACTCGTACTGGATGCCGTCAGATTGCATATCCCCGTATACTTCGGTTGCCGAGAGCAGAAAAACCTTGTCGGTCGTCGCCGAGGGGGCACCGCCCCCGTTACCGCCAACGTTATCGGTTGTCTTTGTGACGGGTTTCACCTTTGACTGGAGCTCGCTGGGCAGGAGCAACCAGAGGTCACCGCTGTTGAGGCGGGTACGGAGCTCGGACTTATCCCAACCACCGGCATTGGTGTCCGTAGCGTTCATTCTCTGGCTACCCAAGGCAGAGTTGGTCGCCTCGAACGTCAAGCCTGCCATGCCGCTACCATCGGCCAAGTCGTCGTGGTTGATGCCGATGATACGGTACTCGAGCGTCTTGCCATTGGTCAGCTTCATCGAGAACTTGGTGCCGGCATCCATGGCGGCCTTGGCCTTGGCGTAGGCGATAGACGATGTACCGTTCTTGGCAATGTCTTTGGCAACCGCCTCCTGCTCGTCGAGGGTCCAGTCCTTCGCGTCCTTGGCGATGGCCACCTGGACGGCCGCGGAATCGGCGCCTGCGGAGCCGCCACCGGACGCGCCTCCCTCGACGCCGCCGACCGTCCCATTGTTCACCGTGTTGCCGACCAGGTTGAACTGGTTTCGGATGGCTCCGGCCACGCCGGGTCCCGCGAACACGATGACCAGGCTGATGACGGCAATGATCAGGACGTACTCGATAATTGATTGCCCTCGGAAGCGGGTCGTTTCAGGAGCGACCCCCCCCCGAAGGTTAATTGCCGCTGCATGCATATACGGCTCCCTTCACTCGGGGTTTGCAATACGAGCCGAGCGTAGGGCTATTCCAAGTATTTGCAACGGTCTTGCCGCTGCGGCAACGATGACGGCAGGGGAGAAAGTCATGCGCTATTAGCGCGGCTATAACGTCCGCTTCGAATGCCGACCGTATTCATATCGAGGCAGCCATTTCATACCTTCAGAAAGACAACTGAAAGCCGCAAAAAAGCGGGACCCGGCTATAAGCCGAACCCCGCCCAAGAGAAGCCTTTAGAGCCGAGACAGACAACGCGTGTGGACAATCACTCAGCCTCCACCGCCATGCGCACGACATCTTCCATCGGGTAGCGAGTGCCGCCGTCCCCGTCCAAAGCCTCGTTGTAGGCCTCGATGTCCGCCATGTCCTCAGCCTTCTCGAACGCGGCCCTTCTCACGAACTCGGAAAAGGTCATGCCCGTGGCGTCCGCATGGCCCTGAATCAAGGCCATTTCGCCCTCATCGAACTTGACCGCGATCTCGCGCATCGCCATGGTCGCTCCCGTCAACGCCGTCATCGAAGTGAATCCATTATCCACCCACCGTATACGCCCCGAACTCGAAACACCAAGCAGGATGGACTCTATACGAGGACGCAGCAGAGGTAATGGCGGGGGGGTGCGGCAGGCGCTCTGAGAGCCGCTGTATGACCCCATTTCTCTTCAATCCGACTACCCGTGCCATGAACCTGAAGCCGTTCGTTCGGTCGCCAAAAGAAAGCACGCGCGGGGTAACGCGGGCTTTGCGCTAGACAAGCTAGAAGCACCAGGCGGGGGAGACGCAAAACCAGCCCGGCGCGGAGTTGCTGTCCGACGGATTGCCGCTGCTGTCGACATGGAGGAAGCCCTTCGAGGCGTTCGGAAACATCGAACGTTCCCACCAACCGCTGCCAATGGCAATGGCAGAGTTGGGATTATAGTTCTCCGTCACCTTGCCTTTGAAGGCCTCGTACTGGGTGCCCTCGGAGGAAGTCCAGGGATAGGATGCCCAATAGGAGGTGGGGGCGATCTCAGAGTAGCTGAGCAGGAACAGCTTGTCCGAGGTAGCCGTCACGGCGGCGTTCTTGTTCTCATCACCGCCCCCGACATTGTTCGATAGCTTTTTGACGGCCTTCACCTTGGACTGGAAATCGGAGGGCATCAGATTCCAGATCTTGCCGGAGTTCATTTTCTGACGGAGTTCAGACTTCTCCCAACCGCCGGCGTTGGTGTCAATCGCGTTCATGGGGGACCAAATGCCCGTCGTGGTGGTGAGGAACGTGAGGCCCGCCTTGCCGGATCCGCCTGCAGGGTCATCATGATTGATGCCGATAATGCGGTAAGTCAGCGTCTTGCCATCGGTGAGCTTCATCGAGAACTCGGTGCCGGCATCCATCGCGGCCTTCGCCTTGGCGTAGGCGGGCGACGCCTCGCCCTTGGCGGCGATGTCCTCGGCAACTGCCTTCTGCTCACCGAGGGTCCAGTCCTTCGCGTGTCCTTCGCGTCCTTGGCGAGCGCCGCCTGGACGGTCGCGGAACCCGCGCCGTTACCGCTGCCGGAACCGCTCGGTTCCCAAGTCCCACCTGCTGTCCCGTTTACCAATACTCCCGCCACCGTGTTGAACTGGTTCCTGATTGCCGACGAGACCCAAGGGCCGGCTATCATCACAACCAGGACGATAATCGCGATGACCAGAACGTACTCGATGGCTCCTTGGCCTCGGAGGCGGGTATTCCTAGGAGATACCCACCCCCCGAAGGTTAATTGCCGCTGCATGCATATGCGACACTCCCTTCGCATGGGGATTGATATTGCATGCAGAGGGTACGTTAAAGCGAACCGACTAGCCCGTAGCGTGCCGCTGAGGCAACGGCGGCACGGGTGCCCGCGCCACATAAACTGCTTGCCGTTTTGTTTCTTCAGACCTACTGCCACGCCTTCGGGAGGATAACGCCGGGGGCGCAGTGATTTAAGTCACTATGATTGGCATAGGTTGGGACATTCCAATCGGAACAGTCGAGGTTTAGATTTTTGCAATAGCTAAACATGCCGAGCATATCCATAACATCTGAGGTCTTCCACCCTGGTCCAAATTTCACGCTTTTCAGCGAACTGTCGGTGGAAAAAAGGAGACGTAAATCGCCGGCTTTCCGCGTCGACCATCCGGAGATGTCAATCTCCTCGACCTTGTAAAGGTTTTTGAGCGCCGAGTCGAATTCGACGACCGAGGACGTATCCCAGCTTGAAATACTGAAGGAAGTCGCATTGCCGCAATACGCGAATGCGTGCTGCAGATTTGTGCAGTTCGACATGTCGAACTTTGCCAGATCAAAGCTCTTACAGTTCTCCATGTACTGAAAGCAAAATGCCAACGAGTGGATTTCTATGCCATCGTCAATGGCCTTTACGGCCACGATATTATTTCTGTTAGGCCACCAGGGGGCAGTCGTCTTGCCGTCGTTTCCCACGGTCGCGGTGGCGTATCCATTTTCGAACCCCGTATACACCGCCGTCACGCGGCGGCTGTTGAGCATGTCACCGACTCTGGGGACCCCGCGGCGCTTGTAGAACATGAGGCTGTGGTCGTCCTCCGAGTACACGGCGAACGCTATCCCGTGAACGGAGTCCACGATGTCGGCGTCGGTCAACGACCCGTTGCCGCCGCCCGTGCCGCCCGACTCCCAGCTCCCCTTTGAGATTCCGTTGCCGAGCGTCCCCGCCACCGTGTTGAACTGGTTTGTGATCGCCGACGAGACCCACGGTCCCGCGATCAGCACCACCAGGACGATGATCGCGATGATCAGTACGTACTCGACTGTCGACTGCCCCTTCGGGCGGCGGGTAAATCTGGGAGATACCCCCCCCCGAAAGGAATTTCCGCTGCATGCATGTGCGGCTCCTCTCGGATTGCTTTGGCTGATGCTGCAGAGGATAGACGCGATTACTAAGGATGAGTCAACAATGCCGCAGCGGCATTCACACTAAGAGGGTAAGGCGTTCGGAGTGACATCCCGTTCCAAAACGTATACTTGATTTAAGGCGGAGTGGAATGTGGGCGCGCAAGGAGATGCGGAATCGATGAGAGCCTCAAAAAAAATTACTGCAGTGTTATCATCTTTCATCCTCTCTATTCTTCCATTTCTGATTCTATGGACGGCTTGGTCAGTCCTCCCTGATACAATTCCCGCTCATTGGAGTGGGGGTATGGTTGATCGATGGGGTAATAAGCTTGAATTGCTGGTTGTTCCGCTGTTTTCTCTGATTGGTTCTATTGCAATTTCTGTGTACCTTATTGTTTCCACGCGGCGAAGAGAGTTCGCGGATTTCTCTGCTCGAATGCGACGGGACTTTGTTGCGTGCTATATTTCTAGTCTTCTTTTATCGACAACCTGCTCAGTGATAATTGCCGTTTGGGTTCAGTTGATTCTTACGCAAAACACTGCGGTTGATGGGGGGCTTGGACTATCGATCCTGTATTCCCTTCCCGGGATATATGTGATCTTGTGCGCTTTGCCGCCTTTTTATGCGAGCGGCGAGAGCAAAAAGGCAGAGCGCCTGATAACAGTTCTTATTGGCGGCGCGGAGATTGTTCTTTGTGGAATAGTGCTTGAAGGTTCGGCTGCCTCTTATACGATGATTGGACTGATGATTCTGTTCTGTGCGTTTGAGATTGTGTCACAGGTAAGGGATAGCCGGTCCTTATGAGTTGAATTACGCGCGTGCGGATATAAAGGTTGGCATGTTAAGCTGGTCGTTTTCTCGTTCTGGGACATTTGCAGTAGGATGAGTGGGACTAGGCGCGCTGCGGTGTGATGGTGACGGTTGAGACTTGTATCGCTGCAAATCCGCTGATGCACATTTTGCTATTGGGCTTGAAGGTGGGACCTACAGGCCTTTGTTTGGGATGTTCCGGTCGTCCAACACGTGTTGCACGGCTTTATATTGTTACGCTCGTTCGGCGCTCCGTTGGAGCATTTCCGGGTTTGTCGGCATCATGACTTGGCCAAGTGACACGCTTGCCGGGACGGTTGTAACGCCGCGCCGGTTCCGTGTGCTCCTTCGTTGTTGGCCTGTCCAGCCGGGGGCGGATTCGGCCTCATGTTCTGGCGCACGGCCTTCAGGGGCTTCCCCCTGACGAGTTATGTTCGTCCGTATGGGTAAGGGTCGGGTTGAGCTGACAATCCCGTGTCGGAAGGGGCTTGCACCATGCGCGCGATGACAGAGATTGAGTGGCTGGACGGCCGTGTGACGAAGGTGCCGGAGCTCGCCCTGGGCGATGCGCTCGGCGAGAGCGTCCAGGCGGAGCTCGATTTCGGGTTCGACGACGTGTTGGAGGGCCTTTGGGTTGAGGTGCGCCATCATGAGCCGGATGAGGACTCGGACGGCGACCCGCGCGGGAGGGGCTGCGCACTGTACGCGGACTGCCGGTACAGCCTGGTCGAACCGTCGGACCTCGACCGTGTCTTCTGCATCCTTTACGAGGGGCAGCCGAGGGTCCAGCCGCGTCGCGGGGGAGCTCGTGAACCTTTCGCGGGCCTGCGCGTTGTCCTGCCTCATGCTCGGATCTCCCTACCCGCCAGGCGCCCTCGAGGCCCTGGCCGCGTGCGCTCGATACCTCTGCGGTCCGGCTTTCACGTCCGACCTCGCCGCCCGCGTCCGCGCGCGGATCCCATCCGGCCTCACGCGCTTGAATATCGAGCTGAGCCCAAACGATGACCCACACCCCATCGGTCTTCATGATGA
>CABSMK010000074.1 GCA_902478825.1 uncultured Collinsella sp. | reverse complement strand
TCAGATGTGTATAAGAGACAGCCGTTTATCACCGAGGGCGTGCTGCAGGCCATTTTGGGCTCGCTGCTTTCCATCGGCGTTCTGGAGCTGCTACGCAATCTGATGATTCCGCGTCTGCAGGAGAGCATCGGCTGGATGTCGTTTGCCCTGCCGATGCAGTACTACCTGGTGACCTATGCTGCGCTGATTCTGGTCGGCGTGATTATCGGTCTCTTTGGTTCTGCCATCGCCATGCGCCGCTACCTGCGCGTGTAGGCATGCCTGGAATTCATCCCTTCCAACGGGTCGTCTCTTATGGGGCGGCCCGTTTTTTGATCCCTAGGGGACGGGGGAAACGGATCATCGTGGCGCTGGTCTATCTATGTGATCCGTTTTCCTCCGTCCCCTAGGGATGATTTGGGTAGACTCTTGGGATGTAAGCGGCAATCGATAGTTAGGAGGCGCCATGGGGCGCAATAACAAGCATAAGCGTGGAGCTCGCAATAAGCGCGGGCCGGTGCGCAGCGAACGCCGTCCGAGCCTGACCGGGCGCGTGCAGCTCCATGAGCATAGCGCCTACGTTGTAACCGAAAACGGCGACTACAAGGTCATGGGCCGCGGTAAGCGCGAGATCATGGATGGCGATACCGTTGCCGTGAGCATTAAGAACAGCCCGCACGGTGAGCGGCGCGCCGTGATCGAGAGCGTGGTTGAGCGTGCAGCCATAAGCGTGGTGGGCACGTACCAGACCGCCGGTCCGCTCGGTGTGATCGAGCCGCTCGATTCGCGTCTGAAGGCCGACTTCTTCATTCTGCCCGAGGATACCTCGGCGGATCGTCTGGGCGTCCACCCGGGTGATGCTGTTGTCGCGCGCATTTTGACCTACCCGACGCGCCTGGAATCGGGTACCGTGACGATCGAACGCCGCATTGGCGGAGATGACGCGCCCGATTTGGGCGTTCAATATGTGATGGCGCGTTACGGCTTTACCGATAGCTATCCCGAGGCCGCGCTGGCCGAGGCCGAGGGGCTTTCGCTCGATGTGTCCGCGGCGCTTAAGGACCCGCTCCGCCGCGATCTGCGCGACCGCTTTGTCATCACGATCGACCCGGTCGACGCGCGCGACTTTGACGATGCCATTTCGTTGGAGCGCACGCCCGAGGGTGGCTACAAGCTGGGTGTGCATATCGCCGACGTTTCACACTATGTGGCTTGGGACGGACATATCGATCTTGAGGCTCGCCATCGTACGACATCGGTGTATCTGGCCGATCGCGTGCTTCCCATGCTGCCCGAACGCCTGTCCAATGACCTGTGCTCGCTTCGTCCCGACGAGGACCGCCTTGCGTTTACCGTCGATATCGAGCTCGATGCGCAGGGTCGCGTGCGGCATTACGATCCGTACCCCAGCGTGATTCGCTCGCGTGTGCGTATGGACTATGACGGCGCCGAGGCGCTGCTGGTGCGTGCCGGCGCGGTTGAGTATTCGGTGTTGGAGGGTGCGGCCGAGGATGTTGCGGCTGCCGAGACCTCGCGCGAGGAAGCGCTTGAGCGCGGTCTTGCGTGCGAGGAGGCCGCCCGCGGCTACAACGTCGACCTCGGCGATTTCCTTGTCGCCGCCAACGAACTCGCCGAACTTCGCCGTCGTATTCGTCGCGCCCGCGGCTCAGTCGATTTTGACACGGCCGAGATTCGCGCTCTATTGGATGAGGACGGAGTGCCCGTGCAGATTGTGGCGCGTGAGCGTTCGTGTGCCACGTCGCTTATCGAGGAAGCCATGCTGCTCGCCAACGAGTGCGTTGCAGAGTGGCTGGCAGACCGTGATATCGAGGCCTGCTATCGCGTGCATGAGGATCCGAGCCCCGATAGCCTGCACGGTGCCGCCGTTGCGCTGGCGCAGCTAGGCATCATCGACGATCGTCGTGCTGCCGGTATTGCCCTGGGGAGCCCCGATGAGCTGCAGGCTGCAGTTGATGCTGCCGCCGGTACGGCCAACGCACCGCTCGTTAACACGCTGCTTCTGCGCAGCATGCAGCGCGCGCTGTACAAGCCGCGCAACGAGGGTCACTTTGCGCTCGCCGCGCCGTGCTACTGTCACTTTACGAGTCCTATCCGTCGCTACCCCGATCTGGTGGTGCACCGCGTGCTCAAACTGCAGTTGGCCTATGAGCAGCTCGGCGGCAAGGACGCCTTGGTCCGTACGCCGCGGCTGATCGGCAAGGGGCGCGAGTCGCTGCCGCGCATTCTGCCGCAGATCTGCCGCGCATGTAGCGATGCCGAGCGCGCGGCAGATGCCGCCAGCCATGCGACGCAAAAGATCAAGATTGCCCAGTACTATGAGGACCGTCTGGGTGAGCGCTATGCCGGAACCGTCTCGTGGGTTAGCAGCATGGGCCTCTTTGTGCGCTTGGACCTAACGCAGGTCGAGGGCCTGGTTTCAATTAAGAGCCTGGGCAACGAGTGGTTCGAGTTCGACGAGGACGCGCTTACGCTGACGGGCGCCGACACGGGGACTCGCTATGAACTGGGCCAGCGCGTGATTATCGAGGTCTCGCGCGTCAATACCACGCGTGGACACTTGGACTTTAAGCTTATCCATTAGCTAAATCCCGACTCGTGGCGAGAGAGCGGAGGGCGGTCTTTCGGGGCCGCCCTCCGCATTTGAATCGTGGCTACCTTGCCGTCTGCTCGGCCGCCCGCTTACCTGCTATTTGAGAGGTAAAACCTACCAAAATAAACCTGTCCCTTTTGGCAGGTTTACAAGAAAGCGGGGATGAGATGGCGACGGTGTACGGGTATGCGCGGGTGAGTTCGCGCGATCAGAATCTGAATCGGCAGCTGGATGCGCTGGGCGCCTATGGCGTGGGCTCAGCGAATATTTATGCCGACCATGCGAGCGGCAAGGACTTCGATCGACCGCATTATCGCGAGCTGTTGCACGTCCTGGGAGACGGGGACGTGCTGGTGGTGCTTTCTATCGACCGACTTGGTCGTAATTACTCCGAGATTCTTGAGGAATGGCGACGCATTACCAAGGAGCTCGGGGTTGCCATTGTGGTGTTGGACATGCCATTGCTTGACACGCGCGCTAGGGCCAGCGGCGCGCCGGATGTGACCAACACCCTGATTGCCGATATTGTGCTGCAACTGCTGAGCTACGTGGCGCAGGTGGAGCGCGAGAATATCCATCGGCGCCAGGCGGAGGGAATTGCAGCGGCGCGGGCGCGAGGGGTTCGTTTCGGTCGACCTCGCAAGCCGTGCCCTCCTCAGTTTGAGCTGGTGCGCGATAGCTATGAGGCAGGCGATATTACCCGCAGCCAGGCAGCAAAGTGCCTGGGCGTGTGCGTGGGGACGTTCGATCGCTGGATGCGCGAGGCGGGGTAGGGGTTTGCGTCGCTTTGTCGCTTCCTGTTGCGATTCAAATTTTGATACGGTGACGATGCCATTTGGGGCTACACTCGCTGATATTCAAAAAAGGAGGTTGGCCCTTGGCGCGCGTAAAACAAATAATCGGATGGACCGCGATCGTTCTGTTCGCTGCAACGCTGGCGGGCATCTGGGTGCTGACGGAGCAAAATGCGGTGGAGACGTCGTTGCTGAGCGAGTCCACCGCGCGTGTGGTGGAGGGCCAGGCTACGGGCGTTCAGGCCGCTGATGCCACGGGTGAAGCCCAGACAGAGAACGGAATGACCGGGGGCGCCGATTCGGCTGCCTCGAATGTCCGGTCTGGCCGACTTGCTTCCATTCGCATGTGGGTGGGCACAAACGTCCGTCGCGTTGCCCATACCGTAGAGTTTTTCTTCGTCGGATTATTCGCCTCCGTGGTCGTGGTTTGCCTTTCCAGGCATCCGTGGAGCGTATGCTCCCGTTGCGTGCCCGTATTGCTCTTTTGCGCCGCCTGCTCCGTTGGCGATCAGGTGCATAAGATCTTTGTTCCCGGCAGGCATTTCGACGTTATCGATTTAGGATTCGATGCTGCGGGCTATGTCACCGCCATGCTGTTGGTATTGCTGGCAGCGGCGTTGGTGCGCCATGCGACTCGGCCGATCGGCGCCCATGCGAGGCGCTAGCCGGTAACAAACCCGTTTCCGATAATGCGACCTCGTTGAATTATTTTGTGTCGCGCGTATTTCCGAGCGGTCGGATTTGAGGGGCGAGCGGTAGAACGCTCGCCCTTTGTGCGCCACGATGCGGCACAATGTACCGCAAAAGCTGTTTGTATCCGGTACGAATCGTTCGTTGGTCTTTAATTCTTCTCAACGGAGGTGTTTGAGATGGCAAACGGATTGCTTTTGCGGCTTCGCGAGCGTGAGCTCAGCGCGAGCCCGGCGGAACGCAATGTCATCGCATATGTAAGCGCTCATCCGCACGAGGTGGTCGGGCTGTCCGTCCGCGGTCTTGCCGATGTCACGTTCTCCTCGCCCTCGAGCATTTTGCGCTTTTGCAAGCGTTTGGGTTTTGCGGGCTACAAGGAGTTCCAGCGCGAACTGATTGCCGAGCTGGCGCTCTTAGGTGACAAGAAAGACGTAGCCCTCGAGGACATCTCCATGGATGACAGCGTCGAACGTATCGTGGGGAAGGTGATGAAAAGCAACGTGCGCACGATCGAGGCGACGGCGCGAACGCTCGATTACACCGTCTTGGAGCGATGCGCGGCCCGTCTTAAGCGGGCACGCGCGGTCAATCTTTTCGGTATTGGTGCCTCTCGTTTGGTCGCGCACGACCTGGCGCAAAAGCTCATGCGTGTCGACAAAGAGTGCCATCTGTACGACGACTGGCATGATCAGCTCTTATGTGCCAAGAACATGCATGAGGGCGATATGGCAATCGCCTTTAGCTACTCGGGCTTGACGCAAGAGGTGCTGGACTGCACCGCCGAGGCTCAACGTCACAACTGTCCCGTTGTGGCCGTTACCAAAGTAGATGGATCATCCAAGCTTGCCACCATGGCCGATGCCGTGCTCGGCGTTGCTGCGAGTGAACCCTTGGTCCGCAGCGGTGCCATGGCTTCGCGTATGGCCCAGCTTATGGTTGTCGATGCCCTGTACGCTGCTTACGTTGCCAGCGACTACGAACGGGCGACGCATGTCATTAAGCAAAACTACATCGAGAAACAGGAAAGATGAGGTGAATGAAATGCTCGATTTAACAAAATTCACGACCGAACAGCGTAATCAAAGGTCAATGGACCTCGATACGATGACATCGCTGCAAATCGTCACGACGATGAACGATGAGGATCTTCGTGCCGTCCAGTCGGTCACGAAAGTGTTGCCCCAGGTTGCCACAGCAATCGACTGGGCTGCTGAGGCACTCGAGCACGGCGGGCGCGTCTTTTACATGGGCGCAGGCACCAGCGGTCGTCTGGGCGTACTCGACGCTTCGGAGTGTCCGCCCACGTTTGGCGTGTCACCCGATCTGATTGT
The DNA here is from genome assembly GCA_902478825.1 of uncultured Collinsella sp. Classification (GTDB taxonomy): domain Bacteria; phylum Actinomycetota; class Coriobacteriia; order Coriobacteriales; family Coriobacteriaceae; genus Collinsella. The sequence continues at coordinate 2,707 of CABSMK010000074.1, read as the reverse complement.
CGGGCTCATTGCCGGAGGCGAGACGGCGTTTATCAAGGCTGTCGAAGGTGCCGAAGACAGCGATGAGCTTGGCGCGAACGACCTGCGAGAGCGTGGACTCTCGGACAAGGATCTTGTCGTTGGCCTGGCGGCAAGCGGCCGTACTCCTTATGTGGTGGGCGGCCTTGCGTACGCCAAGGCAACTGGGTGCAAGACCATTGCAATTGCCTGCAACCAAGGGTCGAAGATCGGGGAGAGCGCAGATCTTGCCATTGAGCCCGTGCCCGGTCCCGAGGTGCTGACCGGCTCAACGAGGCTCAAGGCGGGAACGGTTCAAAAGCTCATTCTCAACATGATTTCGACCGGTGCCATGGTCAAGATCGGCAAGGTATACCAAAACCTGATGGTCGATGTGCAGCAGACGAACGAGAAGTTGGTGGTGCGCGGCCAGAACATCGTGATGGAGGCGACCGGCTGCACGCGCGAGCGCGCCGTTCAGGCGCTTGCAGATGCCGGCGGCCACGTAAAAACCGCTATTGTCTCGGTACTGTTGGACTGCGATGCCGAGCAGGCTACGGTAGCTCTTGAGCGGGCGCGAGGCCATGTCCGTGCTGCGGTGAGTGGCCATGAGAAGAGCAATGCCGACGCCCAATAGGTGCGCGGCGTGAGCTGATATGACATCCAGACGAGATACCCAATACAAGGAGGAGTTATGACGAACAAAGAGCTGGCTCAAAAGCTGCTGGACCTTTTGGGCGGTAAAGACAACGTGCTGGCAAACGCGGCGTGCATGACGCGCCTGCGCGTGACCGTCAAAGACGCGGGCAACGTCGACACGGAGGGCATTAAGGCACTCGACGGCGTGATGGGCCTGGTCGAGGACGACACGATGCAGATCGTGCTGGGTCCGGGCAAGGTGAATAAGGTGCTCGAGGAGTTCTCCAAGCTCACTGGCCTTGCGAAAGGCGTTGCCGACGAGAGCGTGGTTGACGCTGCGGCCACAAACAAGGCCGCGCAGAAGGCCAAGTACGAGTCTAAGCCGGTTCAGGCCTTCCTCAAGAAGATTTCCAATGTCTTCGTCGCCCTGCTTCCCGGCATCATTGCGGCTGGCCTCATCAACGGTATCTGCAACGTCATTAACGTTTCGACGGCAGGCGCGCTTGCAGGCGAGTGGTGGTACCAGGGCATTCGTTCCATGGGCTGGGCCCTGTTTGCCTATCTGCCCATCTTGGTGGGCTATAACGCGGCACGTGAGTTTGGTGGTTCCGCTGCGCTGGGCGGCATCGCCGGCATGATGTGCATCGCCAACAGTGCCATGCCCCTGCTTGCGCCTGGCGCGGCTGATCCTGCCACTGCCATTCTGCTGCCGCTCACCAATGCGCAGTACAACCCCGCAGCGGGCGGCATGATCGCGGCTCTCATCGCTGGCGCATTTTTTGCCTGGATGGAGCGTCAGATTCGCAAGATTATGCCCAACGCACTCGACACGTTCTTGTCCCCGCTGCTGGTGCTCATCATCGGCGCCTTTGCTCTGATGCTCGTCATCCAGCCGGTTGGCGCATGGCTGACGACTGCCATCTTTAGCGTTTTGACCTTTATCTTCGAGAAGCTGGGCGTCCTGGGCGGCTATATCCTGTCGGCAGGCTTCTTGCCGCTGGTGTCCGTCGGCCTGCATCAAGCGCTCACGCCGATCCACGCTATGCTCAACGATCCCGACGGCGCTACCAAGGGTATCAATTACCTGCTCCCCATCCTTATGATGGCTGGCGGCGGCCAGGTCGGTGCCGGTTTGGCGCTGTACTTTAAGACCAAGAACGCCAAGCTCAAGAAGTACGTCGCAGAGTCCATTCCCGTTGGAATCCTGGGTGTGGGCGAGCCTCTGATGTATGCTGTTACGCTGCCGCTCGTTCGTCCGTTTGTGACGGCCTGCCTGGGTGCCGGATTTGGCGGCGCGCTCGCGGCGCTGCTTCACATCGGCACGGTTTCTCAGGGCGTTTCCGGTCTGTTTGGCCTGCTGATCGTTGTTCCTGGCCAGCAGCTCGGCTACGTTGCCGCTATGCTGCTTGCCTATGCCGCCGGCTTTGTCCTGACGTGGTTCTTTGGCGTCGACGAGCAGAAGATCAACGAGTTCTTTGGCGAGTAGTTTGATATCGCGAGCCGTGTTGCTCGGGGCTCGCGGCGCGCGGCAGATTTCTTGATGCTATGGTTGTGCCGGCGGGGCTAACTGCTCCGCCGGCCTTTTTTAAAGGAGCGTTGAAGCGTGAAAACGGGTATTTCGATTTATCTTTCCAGCCCTCTGCAGGATATTGAGCGGACGATTGAGCGTGGTGCCGAGGCGGGTGCGCGCTATGCGTTTACCTCACTGCATATTCCCGAGGATGGGGGAGCGGCGTATGCAGATAAAGTCCGTCATGTGCTGTCGCTGCTTTCCGCCCGCGGCATTGCGCTCATTGCCGATGTGGGGCCGCGTACGTGCGATTTGCTCGGGCTTGAGCGTATCGAGGACCTGCGCGATCTGGGGTTGGAATACCTTCGTTTGGACTATGGCTTTAGCGCCCAGCGGGTCGCGGAGCTGTCCGGTGTATTTCGCATTGTGGTCAATGCATCGACGGTGAGTTCTGATGAAATCGCATCGTGGCGTGAGGCCGGTGCCGATGTGACTCGTTTTGCCGCCTGCCACAATTTTTACCCCAAGCCTTATACCGGTTTCTGTCTCTTATACACATCT
>CABSMK010000073.1 GCA_902478825.1 uncultured Collinsella sp. | reverse complement strand
TACACCTCTCTATTCGTCGGCAGCGTCAGATGTGTATAAGAGACAGGTGTTGTAGAAACCGCTTCCCTCAAATTTAATGCCGCTGGCCGAGAACGTCTTGGCCGCCGGGGCACCGCAGCTGGGGCACACGACCTCGGGAGTCTCGGACATGGGATGCTCAACCTCAAACACGTTGCCGCAGCTCGAGCACTTGTAATCGTAGCGCGCCATAATACTTCCTTTTCAGCACAAAGCGGGCAGATTACTCTGCCCGCAAAAATTCAAACGTTTGTAACTGTACCCTATATCGGGGGTTTTATCACGCTTCGCCCCAGAATCTATGGTTGTTGCGCAGGAGCTGTGCGGTTTTGTTTTCGGCGGCTGCAATGTCCGCCTCGTCAGCTTGCCAGGTCCAGTTGCCCGTGGCCACGCCCGGAACGTTCATGCGCGCGTCGTCGCCAAGTCCCAGGATATCCTGTAGCGGCATCATCACTAGGGGAGCGTCGCTTGCCAGCGCGTCGCTCATCAGCTTGGCCGCCACCTCAACACCGCTCGGTTCATCGCCGCCCGCAAAGGTACGGGTGCACCAACCGGCCAGCGTCGACGTATCGTGCGTCGAGGTGTACAGGATCTTGCCGGGCGTGGGATGCACACCGCAACGAACGTCGTAGTCGCTAAACTCCAGCACGTCCATGCCGGGGAAACCGCAGGTCGATGCCATGGCGCGAACACCGGGCGTCAGATAGCCCAAGTCCTCAGCGATAAAGTTGAGCGGACCCAGCTCGTCATAAGCGGTCTGGAACAGGTCCTTGCCCGGGCCCGCCAGCCAGCGACCTTCGGCGCAAGCCTTGCCTGCGGGGATACTAAAGTAGCTGTGGAAGCCCAGGAAGTGATCCAGACGCACACGGTCGTAGAGCGAAAACGCGCGGCGCAGGCGATCCATCCACCAGCTATAGCCGTTCTGCTTCATGTGGTCCCAGCGGAAGGTGGGGTTTCCCCACACCTGGCCCTCGGGCGCAAAGTTGTCGGGTGGCGCGCCGGAAATCTCGATTGCTTTGCCGGTATCGGACAGCCAGAAGTTCTCGGGTTCGCTCCACGCGTCTGCCGAATCGTCGGACACGTACATAGGAATATCGCCGATGACCTCGATGCCCTTCTTGTGCGCATAGTTCATGAGCTCGCACCAAGCTAGGTCAAAGCGGTACTGCATGTACGCCTGAAGCTCGGCCTCGTTGTGGAAGCGCTTGTCGTCGATCAGATGCTCGTTGTAGCGCGCGACATCTGCCGGCCAATCGTGGCGCGACTCGCCCTCAAAGTACTTCTTAACGGCCATATAGACACAGTACTTCTCGAGCCAATCGGCATTGCGATGCTTAAACGCGGTGTACAGCGGATCGGCATCCTCGCCTCCGCGGGCCTTCCAGGTCTCAAAGTCGGCTGCCAGCTCCTCGTGGCTCTCGGGCAGCAGGTCGATATTGCCTGCAAAGGCCGAAGGACCGGCGTAAGGGGAGCGGAAGAAGTCCGTGGGGTTGACGGGGAGAACCTGCCAGTAGCGCATGCCCATGGCGGCCAGATGGTCGATAAAACGACGCGTGGGCGCGCCGATCGTACCCGGCTTGCCGTCGTCGGTCGGCACCGATGTGATATGGCACACAACACCCGCACCGTGATCGAGCGGCTCCTGCAGGCGCTGCTCGGCATGGTGATAGATGATCGACGAGCCCAGCGGGTACAGGTCGAGCGTGACCGTTCCGTTGTGGATCTCGCACTCGTGACCGCTGATCACATCGCTCGCGCATTCGCCGAGCGCCGGAATCGTCACCCGGTGTGAATTGCGCAGGCTGCGGTTGATGATGACGGTCGCGGACTCGCCGTCTTTACCGGTACGGTTGTAGGCCAGCACCTCGTCATTGAGCGCGAAGGCCTTGATCTCACCGTCGATCATAAACGGCAGCGCGCGGCGCACAGCAGATGCGTTTTTGACGATCGCGAACGTATCGAAGTCGTGCAGGTTTTCCTTGGTCGGCATGGTGCGGCGATTGCCCGGATCGGTGAGACCCTCCAAGCCGTACTCGTCACCGTAATAGATTGAGGGAACGCCCGGGAACGTCATCTGCATGAGCGTCGCCAGCCAAAAGCGGCTCTTGGCCAGGCCCATGGAGTTCTCGTCCAGGCGCCATTTGCTGCGCTCGCTCTCGGGCAGCTGCGATTCGTCGGGGCCACCGCCGAGCACCGAGATAATGCGCGGGCGGTCGTGGCTCGACAGCAGATTGAGCGCGCAGGATAATGCCTCGCGCGGGTAGTTCTCGCGCAGGGTCTCGATATCCTCGGCAGCTTGGTAGGCGTTTTTGTAGCCCATCAAAAAGCCGATGACCATGTCGCGGAAGGGGTAATCCATAGCAGAGTCCAGCTCGGAGCCCTGCAGGTAGCGACGCAGATGGCCGTAGCTGATCTTGTTGGAGGCGTCTTCCCAGACCTCGCCGAGCAGCAGCGCGTCGGGCTTTTCGGCAAGTACGGCCTTTTTGATCTCGGTCAGGAAATCGTCCGAAAGCTCGTCGGCCACATCCAGGCGCCAGCCGTGAGCGCCGGCGCGCAGCCATTTACGAATGACGCCGTCCTTGCCCAGGAGCCGCTCGCGTACCAGTTCGGAGCTCTCATTGATGGCGGGCATATTGCCCACGCCCCACCAGCAGTCGTACGAGCCGTCCTCGTGGAAATAAAACGCATCGCGCCACGGCGAATCCTCGCTCTGCCATGCGCCCACGCCGGGGTAGTTGCCATAGCGGTTGAAGTAGATCGAATCGTCGCCCGTGTGGTTGAACACGCCGTCCAGAATGATGGAAATGCCCAGCTTCTCGGCCGCCTCGCACAGTTCAGTAAAGTCCTGCTCGGTGCCCAGAATCGGATCGATCTTGGTGTAATCGGCGGTGTCGTAGCGGTGGTTGCTCGCGGCTTCAAAAATGGGGTTGAGGTAGATAGCCGTAAAGCCCAGCTCGGCGATGCGAGGCAAGTCTTCCTGGATACCCTTGAGCGATCCGCCGTAAAAGTCCCAGGTCTTGATGGAGCCGTCCTCGGCGCGCTCGTACACAGGCGGCTCGTTCCAGTCCTCGACCATGCGGCGCTGAATGCCCTTACGCGGTTTTTCGACCTCGGCCAGCGTGCGCTCGCGCCAGTGCTCGTCGCGGGCATAGCGATCGGGGAAAATCTGGTAGACCATACCGCGCTCGTACCACTCGGGTCGAACTTCGCGGTGCTTGTAAACGGTGACCTGGAATGACGGCACCTCGGCGTAATCGTAGGTTACGCCTTCGCCGCCGGTGCGGCCCTGTGGTGCGCCCAGGCGAACCTCGGGCTGGCCCTCGATATTGCATATAAAGCTGTACCAGATAAGACAGGGCTCGGTGCACTCAAGCTCTACGGTAAATATGCCGTCGCCCTCGTGCGTCATGGGATACCGAGACTCACCAATCTCATCGACCCAGGTGCGCAGCGTAAGCGTTGCCTGCGCGGGATCGGCATCCTCCAGAATCACGGAGAGTGAAAGGGTAGTTCCAGTGGTCACAGCGCCAAACGGAGTGCGAAACTGCGGCAGACGGCTGTTGTGTATCAATCTCATAGTACGGTCCAGTTCAATAGAATCATGGCCTGCTGGCCATGGGCTTTACGCACAGGATGTAAGTATATCTGTTGTACACAGGCTGTATAAACAACATCCGTTTACCATCGGCGAACGGTTGTCCGAGAAAATCGTTTTACCAACTACCTACAGAGAGGGGGCGCCCGGTTGGAGCGCCCCTTACATAGGGTTTGATTAGGTTTTGGATCGTCTGTGGGCTAGCGGCGCTTGCGCGTGGCCGTTGCCTTGCGGACGGACGTCTTCTTGGACGGGGCCTTTTTCTCTGCCTGAGCGGCGGGGGAGACCGGAGTCTCCTTGGCGGGTTCTGGCTTGGCCTCTGCCTTCGGCGCCGGCTTGGCTTTTACCTCGGCCTTGGGCTCCTCTTTGGCGGCAGCAGACTTGGCCTCGACCTTAGTCTCCGCCTTGGGAGCAGCAGCTTTGGTCGTGGTCTTCTTAGCCGTCGTTGTAGTGCGCTTGCGCGTGGTGGTCTTGGCGGCCGGCTTTGCCTCGACGGTTGCCTCGGCCTTGGACTCGGCGGGCGTCTCCTCGACCTTGACGGTTGGCTTTGCGGCTGCCTTGGTCGTGGCGGCCTTCGTGGTCGTCGACTTGGTTGCCGTGGTCTTCTTGGCTGCCGTTGCCTTCTTGGCGGTCGTGGTCTTGGACGCCGTCGACTTCTTGGCAGTGGTCTTGGCCGGTGCCTTTGCCGCAGGCTTGGCCTCAGCGACCTCGGCCTTTACCTCGGGAGCAGCCTCGGCTTCGGCGGCTTTCTTGGCAGTGGCGGTCGTGCGCTTGCGCGTGGTCGTTGCCTTGGCAGCAGTCGTCTTTGCTGCGGCAGCCTTGGTTGTCGTAGCTTTCTTGGCCGTCGTCTTGCGGGCCGTAGTCTTCTTAGCTGCGGGCTTTGCAGCGGGCTTGACCTCGGCCTCTGCCTCAGGAGCAACCTCAGCCTTCACCTCAGGCTCAGCCTCAACCGGCTTCTCCTCGGCCTTGGGTTCCTCAACAGCCTCAGGCTCCTCAGTCGCAGCCTCAACCACGGCTGCCGGGCGTTCGATTTCCGGATGCATAAAGAAGTACAGGTCCAGATACTTATCGGCCGAGCGCGTCCAGCTAAAGTCCTGGCTCATGGCCTGCGTGACCAGCTGATCCCAGGCCTCGCGGTTATCCCAGAACAGGCGCGCCGCGCGGAAAACCGCATCGCCCATCTCGTCGCCGTTAAAGTTGCTAAACGAGAAGCCCGTGCCCTCGCCGGTAAACTCGTTATACGGGATCACGGTGTCCTTCAGGCCACCGGTTTCGCGAACAATCGGCAGGGTGCCGTAGCGCATGGCGATGATCTGCGACAGGCCGCAGGGTTCAAACTTCGAAGGCATCAGGAACATGTCGGCGGCAGCATACATGCGCTGCGACAGCGCCGGATCGAACTCGATGCGTGCGGCCATGGTGCCGGGGTACTTGTCCTGGAAGTAGCGCAGTCCGTCCTCGTAGTCGCGGTCGCCGGTGCCCAGCACCGCTACCTGCACGCCGCCGGCCAGAATGCGGTCGAGCGCGTACATGACCAGGTCCATGCCCTTTTGGCGCGTCAGGCGCGTGACCATCACCATAAGCGGACGGTCGTCGCGAACCTCGAGTCCCAGCTCTTCCTGCAGCTTGGCCTTGCACACGGCCTTGCCAGAACGGTCCTCGACGGTGTAGTTGGCGGCAATGCGCTTGTCGGTTGCTGGGTCAAAGCCCGCGACGTCGATGCCGTTCAAAATGCCCTGCAGCGCATAGGAGCGCTCGCGCAACACGCCGTCCAGGCCCTCGCCAAATTCGGGCGTCTGGATCTCGTTGGCATAGGTGGGGCTCACCGTAGTGATGGCGTCGGCATAGCGCAGCGCGCCCAGCATGTAGTTGATGCTGCAGGCGTCGCAACGCAGCTGCGAGGCGGCCGCAGGAATATGCGCCACACCAAGGATATCCTCCATCACGGTGTCGCTAAACTGGCCCTGGAACGCCACGTTGTGGATCGAGAACACGGTCTTGACGCGGTCGTACAGCGGCAGGCCCTGGTAGAACTCGCGCAGGAACACGGGCGCCAGCGCCGTCTGCCAGTCGTTGCAGTGCAGGATGTCGCACTCAAAGCCGGCCGGCAGGTGCTGCAGGCTCTCGGTGATGGCCTTGGAGAAAAACGCGAAGCGCTCGCCGTCGTCAAAGAAGCCGTACGGATAGTCGCGCGCAAAGTAGCGCTCGTTGTCAACGAACATATAGGTGACGCCGTCGCGCTCGAGCTTCTCCAGCCCGCAGTACTCGTTGCGCCAGCCCAGGCTCACGTAAAAGTCGGCAAAGTGCTCCATCTGCGCCTTGTACTCGTCCTTTATGGTGGCGTACTTGGGCACCATCACGATGACCTCGGCGCCGGCGCGCACGAGTGCCGCAGGCAGAGAGCCCGCCACGTCGCCCAGGCCACCGGTCTTAACAAACGGTGCGCACTCGGCCGAGGCAAACACGATCTGCATCTTTTTGCTGGAATCTGCCATATTGTCTCCCATGTTGCAATTCGAGAATAGCCGCCTGGCGCTAACCGGGCGGCTATTCTACATGTTACGAGCGATGTTGCGGTGCCAACGTTAACGTACGATGGTGGTGTCGGAAGTTAACGGAGCCTTGCCCAGCACCAGGATGTTCTCGGGCGTGCCGCGAAGCTCGGTGTTGGTGGGAACCACGTTGTTCTTGTCCAGAATGGCGTTCTCGACGCGTGCGCCGCTCTTGATGATGCAGCTCTGGTTGATGATCGAGTTGGTCACCGAGGCGCCTTCCTCGACCACGACGCCGCGCGACAGGATCGAGTTGCGCACGGTGCCCTTGATGATGCAGCCGGCCGAGATGATCGAGTTGCAGGCGTGGCTGCCGGTCGCATAGCGCGAAGGCGGCACGTCGTGGGCCTTGGTCAGAATCGGGCGCTCGGGATCGAAGAGCTGGTCGGCCACGGTCTGGTCGAGCAGGTCCATGCTGCGGCGATACAGCGACTTCTCGCTAAACACGCCCACAACCTCGCCCTTGTACTCGTAGCTGCACACGTCGATGTTGCCAAAGTCGCCCTGGAGTGCCTCGAGCAGGTCCAGATAGTCGGCGGCCTGGTAGTGGTCGATGATCTCGAGCAGCGTCTCGCGGTTGACGATGCAGCAGTCCATAGAGGCGTTGTCGCCGTACACGACGCCGGCGCTCACGCCCGTCAGGCGGCCGTTCTCGTTGATCTGAAGCTTGGTCTCGTCATCGACGTTGCGCGTGGCCTTGCAGTACACCACGGTCATCTGGGCACCGGAGTTCTCGTGCGCGTCGATGATGGTGTTGAGGTCCATGTTAAAGATGATGTTGGTGCCCATCATCACAACATAGGGCTTGTCCGAGCGCTGGAACAGCGTCTTGTTGGAGATGATGTCGCGCAGCAGGAAGCGCATGCCGCCCTTGGTGGTGCCATACGCGTTGCCGGGCACCATGAACAGGCCGCCCTTCTTGCGGTCCAGGCCCCAGTCCTTGCCCGAACCAACGTGGTCGATCAGCGAGCGGTAGTTGCCCGGCATGACGACGCCGACGGTCTTAATGCCGGCATTCATCATGTTGGATAGCGGGAAGTCGATCAGGCGGTAGCGGCCCAAAAACGGAACGGACGCGATGGGGCGGTCCTTGAGCAGCACGCTGCCGTAGGTCGAAGAGTAGTTAGCGGTGATATAACCGATGGCCTTGCGATTGATCATCGGATCATTCCCCCTTCCCGATAACGACGTCATTTCCAACGACGGCCGTATCCTTGGTGGTATCGACAGAGCCGAGCTTCACGCCCTCTTCGACCGTGGAGTTCTCGCCCAAAATAGCGCGGCAGATGTGCGCGCCGCTCTTAACGTGCGCACCCGGCAGCAGTACGGAGTCCTCGACCACGGCGCGCTCCTCGATGATGACATCGGTCGAAAGGATCGAGTGGCGAGCGGTGCCGTAGATCTTGCAGCCGTTGGAGACCAGGCAGTCGTCCAAGCGGCCGTCCGGGCCAATGTAGTGCGGCGGACGCGTGGTGATGTTGGACATGATGGGGAAGTGCTTGTCGAACAGATCGAACTCGGGGTTGTTGCCCAGCAGGTCCATCGAGGTCTCGTGGAAGCTGGCGATGGTGCCGACGTCCTTCCAAAAGCCGTGGAACTCGTAGCTGTACAGGCGCTTGCCCTCGCCGAGCAGCTTGGGGATGATGTCCTTGCCAAAGTCGTGGCTCGAGCGCTGGTCCAGAGCGTCCTCCTCGAGCGCCCCGATCAGCACGTCTGCCGAGAAGATGTAGATACCCATGGACGCGAGGTTCGAATCGGGTTTATCGGGCTTCTCGGTGAACTTGGTGATGCGGCCGTCCTCGGGGTCGGTGGTCAGAATGCCAAAGCGGCTGGCCTCCTCCCACGGCACGGGCATAACGCTCACCGTGAGGTCGGCGTTGTTCTCAATGTGCGTCTTGAGCATCTTGCGGTAGTCCATGCGATACAGGTGATCGCCCGAAAGAATCAGGACGTACTTGGGGTCGTTGGCCTTGATGTAGTCGAGGTTCTGCGTAATGGCGTCGGCCGTGCCCGCATACCAGGCGCCGCCGGTCTGCGTCTCGTACGGCGGCAGG
>CABSMK010000072.1 GCA_902478825.1 uncultured Collinsella sp. | reverse complement strand
CATGCGCGACCCCGAGACCGCCGAGAGGGCCAGGGGGCGGGGAAAGAGCGACAGGGAGGTCATGAGGTGCCTCAAGCGCTACGTGGCCAGGGAGGCGTACCGGGCGCTGATGCGCCCGCACGAGGTCAGGAGGCCCGAGGACGCCTCGGGGCTCGTGGCGGCCAGGCGCGCGGCGAGGGTCAGCCAGGTGAGGGCGGCGTCCATATTGGGAACCAGCGAGAAGTACATCTCGATGCTGGAGAGGGGCCAAAGGGAGCTCAAGCCCATAAGGAGGGCCTACGAGGCATGGGCCGAGGCCGGACTTCCGCTCGATTGGGACAGGCAAGCCTTCGAGGCCGAGCGCAAAATGGATTCTAAAAAACACCTTGCCAAATAGGAGCGTCAGGACGCAAAGAGGCTCGCCGCACGAAGTGCGCAGCGAGCCTCTTTGCATGTCCGAGGACACCAATTTAATTTAGCGTGGTTCCCTAAAGGACGACAACGCAGGAGACCCGGCAAGGCCGGGAGCACTTTGTCTCGCAAACATTCCGCAGCCGCGAAGCGGCGAGGACGTTTGAGAGGCAAAGTGCGTAGGCCTTACCGGGTCTCCGGTGGGAGTTGAGTCCCTTTAGAACTTGTCGTGGAAGGTACGCGCAATGACCTCGTCCTGCTGCTCCTTGGTGAGCGTGTGGAAGTTCACGGCGTAGCCGGAAACGCGGATGGTCAGCTGCGGATACTTCTCGGGGTGAGCCTGAGCGTCGAGCAGCGTCTCACGGTTGAAGACGTTGATGTTCAGGTGGTGGCCACCCTTCTCGGCGTAAGCGTCGAGCATGTGGACCAGGTTATCGGCCTGAGTCTCGGAAACTTCAGAAACCTTCATAATGTGTCTCCTTTGATCGATAGGCGCCGGCCGAAACCGGCGCACTAATCAGTAATCGTTATTGTTAGTATAGCACTAACAATAGTTACTCGCCCAGCTGATCAAGGTCGATATCGCCAAAGAACACCTGATCCTCCTTGCCGAGCGCACTCGGGATGATGGAGAAGGTGTTGGAGATGCCGTCCTGAGCATCGCGGAACGGGAGCTTGGAAACCGAAGACAGCGAAGCGATGGCGCCGTGGCTATCGCGCTTGTGCATGGGGTTAGCACCCGGGGCGAACGGCTGGCCAGCCTTGCGGCCGTCGGGCGTGGAGCCGGTCTTCTTACCGTACACGACGTTGGAGGTAATGGTCAGAACCGAGGTCGTGGGCACGGAGTTGCGGTAGGTGTCGTTCATGCGGATGTACTCCATGAACTGGTGCACAACGTCGTGAGCGATCTGGTCGACGCGGTCGTCGTCGTTACCGTACTTGGGGAACTCGCCCTCGGTCTCGAAGTCGACGATGATGCCGTTCTCATCACGGACGGGGTGGACCTTGGCGTACTTGATGGCGGACAGGGAGTCAGCCACGACGGAAAGGCCAGCGATGCCCGTAGCGAACCAGCGGTGCACGTGCTTGTCGTGCAGAGCCATCTGGATGCGCTCGTAGCAATACTTGTCGTGCATGTAGTGAATGATGTTCAGCGAGTTGACGTACACGCCAGCGAGCCACTTCATCATGTCGTTGTACTTGGCCACAACGTCGTCGTAATCGAGCGTATCGCCCTCGACGGCGCGATACTTGGGGCCGACCTGCTTCTTGGAGACCTCGTCAACACCGCCGTTGAGTGCGTACAGCAGGCACTTGGCCAGGTTGGCGCGAGCGCCGAAGAACTGCATCTCCTTGCCAATGCGCATGGAGGACACGCAGCAGGCGATGCCGTAGTCGTCGCCATGATAGACGCGCATGAGGTCGTCGTTCTCGTACTGGATCGAGGAGCTGGCGACAGAAGTCTTGGCGCAGAACTTCTTGAAGTTCTCGGGCAGACGGGTCGACCACAGAACGGTCATGTTGGGCTCGGGGCTGGTGCCCATGTTCTCGAGCGTGTGCAGGTAGCGGTAGCTCATCTTGGTAACGAGCGTACGGCCGTCGACACCCATGCCGCCGATGGACTCGGTGACCCACTGCGGGTCGCCGGTGAACAGGGCCTGGTACTCGGGGGTACGGGCAAACTTGACCATGCGGAGCTTCATGATGAAGTGATCCACGAACTCCTGGATCTGCTCCTCGGTGAAGGTACCGTTGGCAAGGTCGCGCTCAGCGTAGATGTCGATGAACGTAGAGGTACGGCCGATGGACATAGCGGCGCCGTTCTGCTCCTTGACGGCAGCAAGGTAGGCGAAGTACATCCACTGGATGGCCTCCTGCGTGTTGGTAGCAGGGTTGGAAATGTCGAAACCATAGGTCTCGGCCATCATCTTGAGCTCGCCGAGGGCGCGGATCTGCTCCTGCAGCTCCTCACGATCGCGGATGTTGTCGGCGGTCATGACCGTCGGGGTGGAAGCCTTCTGGGCCTCCTTGTCCTTGATCAGGTAGTCGACGCCGTACAGGGCAACACGACGGTAGTCGCCGATGATACGGCCGCGGCCATAGCCATCGGGCAGACCGGTGATGATGTGAGCCGAGCGGCAAGCACGCATCTCGGGGGTGTAAACATCGAAGACGCCAGCGTTGTGGGTCTTACGCTCGAAGGTGTAGCGCTCGACAACGTTCTCGTCGACCTTATAGCCGTGCTGGCTGGCAGCCTGGCAAGCGATGCGGATACCGCCGTTGACGTGCAGCGCGCGCTTGAGCGGCTTGTCGGTCTGGAGACCGACGATGGTCTCCTTCTCGCGGTGGGCGTTATCGATGTAGCCAGCGGGGTGGCTCACGATACCCGTGACGATCTTGGTGTCCATATCGAGGACACCACCCTGCTCGCGCTCCTTAAGCAGCAGGTCGAGAACCTCGCCCCACAGCTCCTTGGTACGCTCGGTCGGACCGACGAGGAACGACTCGTCGCCCTCGTAGGGGGTGTAGTTCTTCTGGATGAAGTCTCGGACGTCAACTTCTCCCGTCCAGATGCCTTCCTTGAAGCCTTCCCATGCCTCCTGCATTGTGTAACCACGCTCCTAGTTACGTGTAATGCGGCGCTCTCTCACACCGCTGCTTATTGAATTCTTGAATGTTCGGCTTGCACTACCGGCTTCTTCCGTTCTTCACCACACGTCGGTGCAGAGAAAACGTTTGTCCACCTTGGAACTACAACCCAAAACCCAAGATTTCACCCGTCTGAGAAGGATAACATAGCGACCCTCTCCATCTGGGCTGTTATATGTTTCTTTTTTTATATCATAAAGGCGTTTTTTACAAACCCGCAGGAAATGCGAGCGCGAACAACTACCGTTCACCGATTTGTTTAGTTTTTTCCTTGCCTTTGTACGACGTTCACTCTAGCTGTTATGCCAGCTTTAGCAGGGTAAAGTGCCTCTGAGTGGGCTTTAGGACGTGCTCAGAGATCTACCCCTAACTTTGCTGATACCGACGGTGTACGGAGGTCGCCTAAAGGTTGTTTTCTAGGCATGTCCCAAAATCTACCGTATAGGGTGCGCGTGCGGGGGTATCATCTTTCACCGAAAATAGTTTCTAGTGTTAGGGGTTTTCGGTGGAAGATACCGATTTCCGTGAACTTGGGCGTCAGCTCCTTACCGAGTTCGGCAGCATGCATCAGCGCATTTCGCGTTTTGCGGACAAAGCCCTCGGCGGCGAGATGGCCGTCATGCGCGCCCTCATACTCGCCGGCGGTTCGCTCACGCCGAGCGAACTCGCCGATCGCGCCTGGGTCTCGAGCGCCCGCATCGCCAATATCCTACGCGCTCTCGAAGCCAAGGGCTGGGTCGAGCGCGAGCACTCAAAGACCGACCGTCGTCGCGTACACGTCACGGTGACCGACAAGGGATTCCAGGATCTCGAAATCAAACGTCGGGAATTCGAGAACCGCACCGCGGCTTTCCTCGAGCAGCTCGGCGAAACAGATACCCAAGAGATGGTGCGTCTTCTAAGACGTGCCAACGAAATTATCGACCGCAATCAAGAAAGGAGAGATGCCGAATGAGGATTCTCAAGCTCTTTAAAAAGCATATCCTGGCACTGTTCGCAGCTATCGTACTTATCGTAATCAGCTGCAACGCCGATCTGGCGCTGCCTACCTATATGAGCGACATCGTCGACGTGGGCGTGCAGCAAGGCGGCATCGCCTCGCCCGTGCCCGACACCATTCGCGCCGAATCGCTCGACGACCTCGAACTCTTTATGAGCGCCAAGGACGCCAAGGCTGTGGAGGCCGTGTTTAGCAAGGCTGACAAAAACGGCATTCGAACGTATAAGGGTACCGAGGAAGAGCGTGCCGATGGAGGCAAGATTGCCGACATTATGAGCCTGCCCGAGACTGTCGTCCTTTCGCTCGACCAGAGCATTGACGCCAACTCCATGGGCGACATGATGGGCTCGTCCAGCGAGAAAGACAACAACGCTGCCCAGGCCATGCCCACCCCCGAGCAGATGGCTGCCATGACGCCCGAGCAACTCGCCGAGATGCAGCAGAAGGCCGCAGCCGCGCAGAGCATGCAAAAGCAGATCGACGCCGACGGCGGCAAGATCACCATGAAGAGCCTGCGCCTGGGCGTTGAAGGCGGCCTAATCGACCAGGGCAAGCTCGTCGAGGGCGCCAACGATATGGCAGACAAAATGGGCTCCATGTCGGGCTCCATCGTGACCCAGCGCGCCGTGACCTACGTACAAGAAGAGTACAAAGCGCAGGGCATCGACCCCGCCGACGTGCAGAACGCTTACCTGAGCCGCATGGCGACCACGATGTTTGGCCTGTGCCTGGTGTCGCTCGTCGCCACCATCCTGACCGGTGCCGTGGCTTCGCGCACCGCCTGCTCCATCGCCCGCGACCTGCGCCGCGAGACCTTCGACAAGGTTATGCACTTCTCGCCGGCCGAGGTGGGCAAGTTTAGCCAGGCCTCGCTCATCACCCGCTGCACCAACGACATTCAGCAGATCCAGATGGCCGCAACCCTGTTTATCCGCATGTGCCTGATGGCCCCCGTCATGGGCATCGTCGCTGTCATGCGTGTCCTGGCTAACCACACCGGCCTGGAGTGGACCATCGCCGTGGCCATCATCGCGGTTTCGGCCGTTGTCGGCGTGCTCATGGGCCTCACCATGCCCAAGTTCAAAAAGATGCAGAGCTTTGTGGACCGCGTGAACCTTACCGCCCGCGAGCTGCTCGACGGCCTTATGCCTATCCGCTCGTTCAACCGCGAGGAGCATGAGCTCGAGCGTTTTAACAAGGCTTCGCTCGACCTGATGACCACGCAGCTCTACACCAACCGCGCCATGAGCTTTATGATGCCGCTCATGATGCTCGTCATGAACTGCATCACCGTGCTTATCGTCTGGTTTGGCGCGCAGGGCGTGTCCAACGGCGTGATGCAGGTCGGCAACATGATGGCGTTCATCTCCTACACCATGCAAATCGTCATGGCGTTTATGATCCTCACCATGGTTTCGGTCATCCTGCCCCGCGCCGAGGTCGCAGCCGAGCGCGTGGAAGAGGTCATCACCTGCCCCACGAGCATCAACGACCCTGCCTCGCCCAAACTGCCTGCTGCCAGCGCGCCGCGCGGTGAGCTCACCTTCCGCGACGTGAGCTTCCAGTATCCCGATGCCCGTGCCGACGTCATCAGCGGCGTGAACTTCACCACGCATGCCGGTCAGATGCTCGGCATCATTGGCTCCACAGGCTCGGGCAAGTCCACGCTCGTGCAGTTGATTCCGCGCCTGTACGACGTCACGGGCGGCAGCATTTCGCTCGACGGTATCGACGTGCGCGACATGACCCTTTCCGAGCTGCGTCGCCGTATTGGTTATATCCCGCAGCAGGGTCGCCTGTTCTCGGGCACCGTCGAGAGCAACCTCAAGTTTGCCGGCGACATGGTAAGCGACGAGGACATGCACCGGGCGGCACGCATCGCCCAGGCCGAGGACTTTATCGCCGAGCGCGAGGGCGGCTACGACTCCCCCATCAGCCAGGGAGGCTCCAATGTCTCGGGCGGTCAGCGCCAGCGCTTGGCCATCGCCCGCGCATTGGCCAAAAAGCCCGAGGTCGTGGTGTTCGATGACTCGTTTAGTGCCCTCGACTACAAGACCGACGCGCGCCTACGCGAGGAGCTGGCCAAAAACGTTACCGACGCCGCGCTCGTGGTCGTGGCCCAGCGCATCGCGACCATCATGCACGCCGACCAGATCATCGTGCTCGACGACGGCCACGTGGTGGGCACCGGTACGCACGAGGAGCTGCTGCACAGCTGCCCGGCATACCTGGAGATCGCACAGTCGCAGCTTTCCGCCGAGGAGCTGGGGCTTACCCAAGAAGAAATTGCAGCCGTCACGGAAGGAGGCGAGCGCTAATGGCAGACGAGACCAAGACTCAGATTCCCAAGCCCACCCGCCAGCGTGGTCCCATGGGCCGCATGGGCGGCATGCGTCGCGGCGAAAAGGCCAAGGACTTTAAGGGCACCATGAGGCAGCTGCTCGGCTATATCGGCCAGCACAAGATTGCCGTGTTTACCGCCGTCGCCTTTGCCGTATGCTCGGTCATCTTTAACATTGTGGGGCCCAAGGTGCTCGGCCAGGTTACCACCAAACTGTTCGAGGGTCTGGTTGCCAAGGTCAACGGCACCGGCGATGTCGACTTTGCCTGGATCGCCAAGACGCTCGGCTTTTTGCTCTGCCTGTATCTGGCAAGCTCTGTCTGCAGTCTCATCCAAGGCTGGCTTATGACCGGCGTCACGCAAAAGATTTGCTACCGAATGCGCAAGGAGATCGCCGCCAAGATTGCCGTCGTGCCGATGAGCTACTTTAACGGACACAGCAAGGGCGACGTGCTCAGTCGCATCACCAACGACGTCGATACGCTCGGCCAGTCGCTCAACCAGAGCGTGACCCAGCTCATCACGTCGGTGACGCAGATTATCGGCGTGCTCGTCATGATGCTGTCGATCAGCCTGCCGCTCACCGGCGTCACCGTGCTCACGCTGCCGGCCGCTGCGATTATCCTGACCGTGATGATTCACTTCTCGCAGCCGTACTTCCGCGAGCAGCAGCAGGTTTTGGGCGCCGTCAACGGCATCATCGAGGAGGACTTTGCCGGCCAGAACGTCATCCAGGTGTTCGACCGCGCCGAGGCCTCGATCGAGGAATTCGACAGCCAAAACGACCGCCTCTTTATTAGTGGCTGGCGCTCGCAGTTCCTGTCGGGCCTGATGATGCCGCTCATGAGTTTGGTGGGCAACATGGGCTACGTGGGCGTCGTCGTGGTGGGCGCGCAACTCGCGCTGACCGGCAATGCCACGCCCGGCGACATCCAGAGCTTTATCCAGTACGTTCGCAACTTTACGCAACCCGTGCAGCAGCTGGGCAATGTGAGCAACACGATGCAGTCGATGGCTGCCGCCACCGAGCGCGTCTTTGAGTTCCTGGCCGCGCCCGAAGAGGAGCAGAAGGCCGACGCGCAGATTCCCGAGAAGCGCCCCGGCCACGTGGAGTTTGACCATGTGAAGTTTGGCTACACGCCCGACAAGACCATCATCCACGACTTTAGCTGCGAGGCGCAGCCCGGCCAGACCATCGCCATCGTCGGTCCTACCGGCGCCGGCAAGACCACGCTCATTAAGCTGCTGCAGCGCTTCTACGATGTGGACGGCGGTTCGCTGCGCGTCGAGGGTGTCGACGTGCGCGACTGGGACCGCGCGGCGCTGCGCGGCGAGTTTGCCATGGTGCTGCAGGATACCTGGCTGTTTAACGGCACGATCCGCGAGAACATTCGCTACGGACGTCCCGATGCGAGCGATGCCGAGGTCGAGGCCGCTGCACGCGCCGCACGCTGCGATCACTTTATCCATACGCTCGCCGGCGGCTACGATTTTATGATCAACGAGGAGGGCACCAACCTGTCGCAGGGTCAGCGCCAGCTCGTGACCATCGCCCGTGCCATTTTGGCCGACCGCCCGGCGCTGATTCTGGACGAGGCGACCTCCAACGTCGATACCCGTACCGAGGAGCTTATTCAGCGTGCCATGGATGCGCTGATGCAGGGCCGTACCAGCTTTGTTATCGCGCACCGCCTGTCCACGATCCGCAACGCCGACGTGATCTTGGTAATTCGCGACGGCGACATCGTCGAGAAGGGCACGCACGACGAGTTGCTCGCCCAGGGCGGCTTCTACGCCGACCTGTACAACTCGCAGTTCGACGAGGCGGCGTAAATTCTGCCGCAGGGAACGAATAACGCCCGAGAACGGGGGCGCAGGACAACCTGCGCCCCCGTTTTTGTTCTGCGGCCCTTGAGCCGCCTCCCCTGGG
>CABSMK010000071.1 GCA_902478825.1 uncultured Collinsella sp. | reverse complement strand
GAGAAGGCCGTCGCTGCCGCGGCCGCTGCGGGGGAGGGCGCCGCGGGTGCCGGCGATGCTGTGAGCGCTGCTGCCGCCCAGCCCGCTGCGGCTGCCGGCTCCGATGCTCGGCACGATGAGGCTGCTGCGAAGGCCGCGCTCAAGGCTGCCGAGATGGAGGCAAAGCTCGCCGCCATGGATCCCGAGAAAGCGGCCAAGGTCCGCGTGGCGCTTGCCGCCAAGGCCGCCCGCGACAAGCAGAAAAAGGAGGCGTAAGGTCCATGGCACATCGCTCCGTTATTCCGTTTGGCCCGCAGCACCCGGTGCTGCCCGAGCCGCTTCATCTGGACCTGGTGATCGAGGACGACCGCGTCATCGAGGCAATTCCGCAGATCGGCTTTGTGCACCGCGGACTCGAGAAGCTCACCGAAAAGCGCGACATGCATCAGTTTGGCTACATCGCCGAGCGCATCTGCGGCATTTGCGCCGTGGGCCACAGCTACGGCTATGCCAGCGCCTGCGAGCGCATGCTCGAAATCGAGGTGCCCGACCGCGTGCAGTATATCCGCACCATTTTGCACGAGCTTTCGCGCATTCACTCGCATCTGCTGTGGCTGGGTCTGCTCGCCGACGCCTTTGGCTTCGAGGCACTGTTCTATCGTTCGTGGACCCTGCGCGAGCAGATTCTCAAGATCTTCGAGAGCACGTGCGGTGGCCGCGTGATTCTGTCGATTAACGAGATCGGTGGCCTTAAGCACGATATCGAGGACTCCGAGCTGGCCGGAATTGTCCAGACGCTCGATGCCATGCGTCCCGACTACGAGGCCCTGGTGCATACGTTTTTGGACGATGACAGCTGCGGCGAGCGCTTGCATGGCGTGGGTGTGATCAGCAAGAAGGATGCGCTGGAGCTTTCGATGGTCGGCCCGTTTGGGCGCGCCTCGGGCGTGGACTACGACGTGCGCATGTTTGGCGACGGTGCCTATGCGGACCTGGCTGCATTTGAGCCCATCATTGCCACCGACGGCGACTGCTATGCTCGCTGCCAGGTGCGTTGTGCCGAGGTCACGCAGGCCATGGACATCATCAAGGAGCTTGTGGGCAAGATTCCGCACGACGGTATCGGCGGGCGCACCAAGCTTACGCCGGCCGACGGCGCGCGCGGCGAGGTTGTGATTGAGCAGCCGCGCGGCGAGGCGTACTACTATGTGCGCGGCAACGGCACCAAGAACCTTGACCGCTTCCGTGTGCGCACGCCGACGTCGCAAAACCTGGCGGGTCTGACGCATACGCTGCAGGGCGTGTTCCTTGCCAACGTGCCCATGATTATCCTGACCATCGACCCCTGCATTAGCTGCACGGAAAGGTAGGTGCGGCATGAGTTTACTGACATTTGCCAAGACGGCCTTGGGCTCTATGGTCAAGCAGCCGGTCACGGTGTGCTATCCGCAGGAGAAGCTCGCGGCACCCGAGCGCCTGCGCGGGCATATCGTCAACGACATGGACGTGTGCATTTGCTGCGGCATGTGCGCGCGCCGCTGCCCGGCGGGCGCGCTCGCGGTCGATCGCAAGGGCGGAACGTGGTCGATCGACCCGTACGCCTGCGTGGTGTGCGGCGAGTGCATCGAAAGCTGCCCCAAGCACTGCCTGACTATGGACGCCGCCCGTACTCCGGTTGCGGCGGACAAGACTCTCACGATAGAAACCAAGCCGGCATAGCGCTGGAATAGGGGCCGGTGGGGCAAAAATGCCCCACCGGCCCCGCGCGTGAACGCACGGTTGTGCCGTCGCGAACAAAACTATGCCGGATTACTACGACAAATCGCCTACTCCTAACCACACCGCATGTGGTAAAACCAAAACCGCAGGTAGACGGCTTGCAGCTTTGCGAAAAAGCCACGCGTGGTCGGACGCCTTCTTTTTATCGTAGTAAACCGGCATAGTTTTGAAATGGCATCATATCGGTAACAGCCATTGATCCCCCAAGGGCGGAGGAAAACGGATCATTTTTGCCTGATGGCTCCGAGTCGCACCCGTTTTCCTGCGAAAACGCTCGTGTCTCAACTTTGGTGAGACATTTGTCTCACGCCCAAAACCGAATCTGGAACATGTGTCACCTGCCCTAATTGCGTCTTATTCCGTAACTTTAGGCTGATACAAGGTCTGAGCCTGCGAGAAGGGAGACGCGATGAGTAAGTACACGAGGGGTCTCTTGGCGGTGATACTGGCCGTAGTGCTGGTGTTGCCGGCTGCAGCATTTGCCATGCTGCCCGAGGCCAACGCCAGGTCCAGCACCGGAATGGACGGACCGACAATGGCCGGAAAGGTTGTCGACCCCGATACCAGCGGTCGCTGGGAAATCTGGGCGGCAGGCCACGGTGGCAATAAGGTAACGACCCAAAACGTCGGCCGAATCTGGACCGACAAGACGGTCAAGGCAACCGAGAAAAACGAAGAGTCGGATTTTCTGACTACACTTTCGGCCATGTCCTCGACGTCTAATTCAACCGTGACGGTTACCACGCCGCTCGACATCGTGATGGTGCTGGATGCTTCTGGCTCAATGGATCGCGCTATGGGCGATACCGACAACACTAAGCGCATTACAGCTCTGAAGAACGCTGCCTATAGCTTTATCGATACTATTGCCAAGCAAAACGAGGGTATCGAGGGCGTGGATAGGCAACATAAGGTTGCTATCGTTAAGTTTTCGGGAGATACGACCAAAAAGGTCGGTAATGATACCTATCGCGCTGACGGCTACACCTACAACTACTCGCAGGTGATGTCGGGCCTGACCGATTGCTCCGGCCCCGGCGTGACTGATCTTAAGAAAACAATTAAGGCTATTAAGCCTGCCGGCGCCACGCGTGCCGACTATGGTCTAGAACTGGCCGAGGGCATCACTTCTGGTCGCGCGGACGCCAAGAAGATTGTTGTGTTCTTTACCGACGGCACGCCAACGAAAGTTGACAAGTTTGACCCTGGCGTCGCCAACGATGCTGTGACGGCTGCCAAGAATATGAAGGACAGCAAGGCTGCCGTCTATACCATCGGCATCTTTGACGGTGCGAACCCCAGCGCCAGTATCCAAGATTCGAATACAAGCCAAGAAAACAAGTTCATGCAGGCCGTTTCGAGCAACTATCCCAATGCCACGGCATGGAACGCTCACGGCACGCGTGCGGAAAACTCCGACTACTATAAGTCGGCGACCAATGCCGAAGAGCTCAAGAAGGTCTTCGATGACATCTCTCAGGCCATCACATCGGAGCCGCCTTATCCGACCGAAATCCATAAGGGCTACGACGAGACCAAGTCCGGCTACATCACGTTTACCGACGAGCTAGGCGACTTTATGCAGGTCGACGGATTTGCCGAAGTCGTCATCAACGGCACGCCGTTTACCAAGGCGAGCAAGACGGTCAACAAAGAGACCAATACCGACACCTACGAGTTCGCCGGCAAGGCAAAAGACCTGCTCATTACCGTGCAGCGCGCCGGCGATGACAATCCCCAGAAGGGCGATATCGTAACGGTCAATATTCCTGCGTCGTTGATTCCGCTGAGTCACTTTAAGACCGTAGACGGCAAGCTTTCGGTCGACAGCGTTAAGCCCATTCAGGTGAAGTATGCCTCGAGCGTGAAGAGGGACGCCCTCGATAACCTGTTTACGCCTGAGAAGGTCACGGGACTCAAGGACTACATCGAGAACAATACGACTGTCGTTGACGGCACCAAGACCGTGAGTTTCTACGCGAACAAGTGGAGCGGTGGTGCGTTGGGTGATACGGTCGCGACCTTTGAGCCGGCCGACACCAACCGCTACTACTACTTCCAGAAGCAGACTCCCATTTACACGGACAAGGGCTGCACGCAGCCTGCAAAGAATTCGCTGACAGATACCGGCACCTATTACTACAAGGATGAGTTTGAGGAGCAGGGCTCGAACGGCGAGGCCAAGCCCGCCACCGCCGTCATCGAGTTTATCGGCGGCGACGCTGCGAAGTTTGACGGCGCTATTGTTGCCGACAAGGACGGCAACCTTTCGTTTAGCGTGGGAACCGCGCGTCTGGCCTTTATCGACGAGCTCCACACTACCAAGGGCAGCGTGGGCGGCAACAACACTGGCACTGCGACCGACGTTCTCAACCCCAAGTGGAACAACGTGTCCGCCAAGGCGACCGCGACGCATGTCAATTCCTACCTGGGCAACAACGGCAAGATTAGCTTTGCGTACAACATGACGCCGGCAACGGTAGAAACCGAGGCCGGCTTTGGCCTGACCAAGGTGCTCGAGGGTCGCGACTGGACGAAGGGGGACACGTTTGAGTTTGGGCTGACG
Organism: uncultured Collinsella sp.; assembly: GCA_902478825.1. Classification (GTDB taxonomy): domain Bacteria; phylum Actinomycetota; class Coriobacteriia; order Coriobacteriales; family Coriobacteriaceae; genus Collinsella. The sequence goes on along the minus strand of CABSMK010000071.1, from coordinate 4,051 downwards.
TCCGAGAACGGTGCCCCGATACCCGAGTCCGCGACAGCGCCCGTGACCGCGTCTGTGACCAAGGACGATCTGGACGACAATGGTAAGGCTGTTATCGACTTCGGCACGATCAAATACACCGAGCCTGGCACGTACGTCTACAGGGTCAGCGAAAAGAACGCCGGGACCACGGTTGACGGCATTGCCTACAGCAAGAACGTCGCGGAGGTCACCGTGACGGTAACGCCCAACAAGAGGGGCGAGCTCAGCGCCGCTGTGAAGGTGACTTGGAGCGAAGCCGACGAGACCGAGTTCAAGAACGCCTACACTGCGGAGCCTGTTGAGTCCAGCGCTACCGACAAGATTGACGTGACCAAGTCTCTGACCGGGCGCGACCTTACGGCCGGTGAGTTCAGCTTTGAGCTGCGCGAGATTAAGGGTGAGGACTCTGATCTTATCGAGACCGTTAAGAACGCCGCCGACGGCAAGGTGACGTTCAGTGCCATCAAGTACACCGAGATCGGCCGGCACACCTACATGCTGCATGAGGTTAAGGGCAACGCCGGCGGTATTGACTACGATGACGCGTTCTACACCATCGTGACGACCATCAGCGATAACGGCAAGGGCCAGCTGGTGGCCACGCACGAGCTGAAGGGCGCCGAGGACGTCAAGAGTATCGAGTTCAAGAACGCCTACACCACGAATGCTGCCGAGGCATCGCTTGCGGGCATCAAGAACCTGCAGGTCGCCGACGGCTTGACCCCGGCTGACATTGCCGGCAAGTTCACCTTTACCGTGACCGGTGAAGAGGGCGCACCCATGCCCGCGAATGCGAGCGTGACCAATGATGCCAAGGGCAAGGTCGACTTTGGCAAGATTACCTTTACGCTCGACGACCTTAACAAGGCTCTGGGCGAGAAGCCCGAGAAGCGCGAGCACACCTTTACCTATACCGTGACCGAGTCCGGCGAGGTCGCTGGCGTGACCAACGACGCCAAGCTGTCGCGCGAGGTTTCCTTCACCGTGACCGATGACGGCAAGGGCAATCTGAGCGTATCCTGCAAGCCGGACGGCGATGTGGCATTTACGTTCACCAATACCTATAACGTGACGCCTGTCGAGACGAGCGTCACCGACCAGATCACCGCGAACAAGGTCCTGACCGGGCGTGAGCTTGCTGCCGGCGAGTTCTCTTTTGAGCTGGTCGAGGGCGACGAGGTTGTCGCCAAGGGCACCAACGCTGCCGACGGCACGATCGCCATGGACAAGATCGCCTACGACAAGCTTGGTAAGCACACCTACACGCTGCGCGAGGCCAAGGGCGGAACCACCAGCAAGGGCGTCACCTACAGCGACGCCAAGTACACCATCGAGACCACCATCACGGACAACGGCGACGGCACCCTCAAGGCCGAGCATGTCCTGAAAGGTACCGAGCCCGCCGAGTTCAAGAACACCTACAGCGTAACCCCGCTCGATGCAGAGCTCGACTTTGACCTGAGCAAGGTCATCAGCGGCCGCGACTGGACGGATGGGGACGAGTTTAGCTTTACCATCACCGCCCCCGAAGGCGCCCCGCTGCCCGATCCCGCAACCGTAACCGTGAGCAAGAAGGACGCGAAGGACGGCATCGCCGCCATCAAGTTCGGCAAGATTCACTACGCTGCCGCCGGAACCTATAAGTACGAGATTCGCGAGAACGCGGGCAGCACGGTCGGTATGACGTATGACGCGCATGTCGCAACCGCCGAAGTGACCGTGACCGAGGACAGCGATGGCAACCTGACCGCAAACGTCACCAAGAAGGAAAACGGACGCTTTACCAACACGTACCGCACTGAGCTCGATTACGCCGCGGCCGGCGGCCTCAAGCTCAGCAAGACCCTCTACGGACGTCCCATGACCGAGGGGCAGTTCACCTTTACCGTGACGCCCGCCGACGATGATTCGGCTCGCGCACTTGGCCTGCTTCCCGGGGCCAACAACTTCGAGTCCCCTGCAACGATAGAGGGAACGGTCGGTCAGATTGACATCCTGGCGGGCCATGAGGTCAAATTTACGCAGGCTGATGCCGGCAAGACCTTTACGTACACCGTGGCCGAGAAGAACGACGACCAGCCGGGTTACACCTACGACGACGCTGTCCGCACCGTGACGATCGCCATCGCCGACGACACCGCCGGTACGCTCACCGCCACGACGACCGTCTCCGGCGGTTCCGAGGGCACGCTGGTGACCGAGTACAAGACCGGCGCGGCTGCGGTCGAGAGCGCCGTGGTTCCGTTCGTCAACAGTTATAGCGCTACGACCAACACGCCTGGTGGCACCGCTGCTCAGGTCGTTGCCGCCAAGACCCTGACCGGTCGCCCGATGGTCGACGGCGAGTTCTGGTTCGGTATCGCCTATCAGGGTGAGCTTGTGGGTTATGAAAATCTCAAGCCCAATATCGGCGGGCACGTGAGCTTTGATGTTCTGCACTACGACACCAAGATGCTTGCCGATCTTGAGTCTGCTGGGCTTGCCCATCGTACCGATAAGGACGGCAAGCTTGCCTGGACCATTAACTACACGGCCTACGAAGATTTATTCGGGCTGCCAAATGGCGTTTCCGCTACAACGTGGAGCTTTGGCTTTAAGGTTATCGTCGTCGACAACGGTGACGGTACCCTGACGGCAACGGTCGACTACGGCGGCGTCGAGCCCTTGTTCGAGAACGTCTACGGCGCCGAGGCCGTCGATGCCGCGCTCACCGGTACTAAGAAGCTCCAGGTTGCCGAGGGCCTGGCCCCGGCCGACATCACGGGTAAGTTCACCTTTACCGTGACCGCCGACGAGGCTGGTGCCCCGATGCCCGAGCGCACGACCGCAACCAACGACGCGGCCGGCAACGTGGACTTTGGCAAGATCCACTTTACGCTCGAGGACCTCAACCGCGCCCTGGGCGTGGCGGACGATGCGACCGATAAGGCCGAGGCGGACGAAGCTGACGAGGCCGAGGCCGACGAGGCTGACGAGACCGAAGCTGAAGAGGCCGACGCTGACGCCAACGCCGACGAGCCCGAGCCTGCGGCCCCCACCGCTCCGCGCTCGCACACTTTTACGTACACGGTAACCGAGACCGGCAGCGCCCCTGGCGTGACTAACGACGCCAACGCCACGCGCAAGGTTTCCTATACCGTGACTGACGACGGCACCGGACATCTGAGCGTCAAGCGCGAAGGCGACGACGGTGCTGCCTTCACGTTCACCAACACCTACAGCGTGGCGCCTACCGATTCTTCCGTGACCGATCAGGTCAAGACGGTCAAGCGTCTGACCGGACGCGACCTTGCAGCTGGCGAGTTCACGTTTGATCTGCTCGAGGACGACGTGGTTGTCGCAAGCGGCGCCAACGACGCCAACGGCACTGTGACACTGAGCCCGATCCGCTACGAGGCGCCCGGCACGCACACGTACACGCTGCGCGAGGCTTGCCCCAACGCGCTCGGCCTGTACAAGGGCGTCACCTATGACGGCACGACCTACACCGTCGTGACCACCGTTTCCGACAACGGCGACGGTACGCTGACCGCGACGCACAAGCTCGAGGGAACCACCGAGTCGGCTGGCTTTACCAACAAGTATCACGCCATGCCCACGCAGGTCTCCATCGGCGCCATCAAGGTGCTCGAGGGACGCGAGCTCAAGAAGGACGAGTTCAGCTTTAAGCTCGTTGGCGAGGGCATCGAGTCCGCCGTCACCAACGATGCCGACGGTAAGATCAACTTCGACAAGTTCGAGTACAGCGAGCCCGGTACGTACGTCTACACCATCAGCGAGGTCAAGGGCGACGAGGCCGGTATAACCTACGACAAGTCCGTCTTTACCGCGACCGTCAACGTGGTCGACGACGGCGAGGGCAACCTCAAGGCGAATGTCGCCTTTGCCAAGGGCGATAAGAGCGTCGAGGGTATCGTGTTCAACAACACGTACAAGAAGCCCGAGACGCCCGTGCCGACGCCCGATCCCGGCACACCCAAGACCTGTCTCTTATACACATCTCCGAGCCCACGAGACATGCGCAGATCTC
>CABSMK010000070.1 GCA_902478825.1 uncultured Collinsella sp. | reverse complement strand
GGTCGCGACCGAGCTGGGCACCAAGGTCGACGTCGACCACGATCACATCGAGGTCGACGGCATGCCCGTCAAGCTCAACCAGGGCGCCGTGTACTTGATGCTCTACAAGCCGACCGGCTACCTCACCACCATGAGCGACCCGCAGGAGCGCCCTTGCGTGGCCGACCTGGTCCCCCGCGACCGCTTTCCGGGACTATTCCCGGTGGGCCGCCTGGACCGCGACACCACAGGCCTTTTGCTCTTTACCACCGACGGCGACCTGTCGCAGGACCTACTGCACCCCAGCAAGCACGTCTACAAGACATACCAGGCACTCGTGGACGGACAGCTGACCGACCGCGATCTAGAACCGCTCCGCCGTGGCATCGAGCTCGACGACGGTCTGTGCCAGCCGGCTATCTGCCGCATCATCAACGCGCGCGAGGCAGAGGCCGTGGCTCCGCAAGGCATCAAGCACGGCACCACCGCCGTGGAGGTCATCATCCGCGAGGGTCGCAAGAACCAGGTCAAGCGTATGCTGGGCAAGATTCACCATCCGGTGATCCGCCTTCACCGCTGCAACTTTGCCGGCCTGGAGCTCAAGGACGTGGCCAAAGGCTCGTGGCGCGAGCTCACCGACCGCGAGGTGCAGATCCTCAAGGCCGGCGGCATCCCGCCCAAGCAGGCCAGCTCCAAGCGCGCCGCCGCGCCCGCGACCAACACCGCCAGCCGCACGCGTCACCACGGCAGCCACGGCTCCGCTCCCAAGCGTAACACCTACCGCGAGCGCTACACGGGCTAGGCAACCCGCCGCGCCCCAACGCCCGCGAACCATACCAGCACGTCACCCATCGAAAGGAAGCATTGCATGATCGTCGCCATCGACGGCCCCGCCGGTTCCGGCAAGTCCACCATCGCCAAGGAGATCGCCCGCCAGCTGGGCTTTAACAAGCTCGACACGGGCGCCATGTATCGCGCCGTCACCTTCGCCGCGCTCGACCGTGGCATCGATTTGGACGACGAGGCGGCAATCGACGCCCTCGCCGAGCAAATCGAGATCCGCTTTACCAACGGTACCGGCGAGGACACGCGCCTGACCATCGACGGCCAGGACGCTTCGGCCGCCATTCGTACCCCGCAGGTCGACGCCAACGTGTCCAAGGTCTCGGCCTACCCGGGCGTGCGCACCGCCATGCTCATCCACCAGCGCCGCGCAGCCGAGGACCGCGATATCGTGGCCGAGGGTCGCGACATCGGAACCGTCGTGTTCCCTAACGCGCAGGTCAAGGTCTTCCTAACCGCCGACCCGCGCGAGCGCGCCCGCCGCCGCGTGCTTCAGCGTCACCAAAACGATGCCCAGCCGCTCACGTCCGAGCAGCTCGAGGCTGAGGTCGACGAGACTCTCGACGCCCTTAAGCAGCGCGACAAGCTCGACAGTAGTCGCGAGGTCGCCCCGCTCGTGCCCGCCGAGGACGCCGTGCACATCGACTCCACCGCCCACACCATCGACGAGGTCGTTCGTATCATCGAGGACCTCATCAACCAAAGGAGGTAGCACATGCGCCTGTTTAAGCAGACGCCCGAGGACTATTACAACGCCCCCTACGCCGAGTTTCCAGCGCTGATCCGCGGCACCGTCGTCGTAGTCATGGCCATCCTTTGGGCCTTCTCCAAGCTCATGTGGCGCTGGAAGGTCGAGGACGCCAATCTTCTGTTTGAGCGCCAGGAAGGCCGCGGCAGCGTGGTCATCTGCAACCACACCTCGATGGCCGAGCTCCTGGCCGTGGAGACGGCGCTGTTCTTTGGGGGCCGCCGCATTCGCCCCATCTTTAAGTCCGAGTTCGCCAAGAGCAAGATTGTGCGCTGGGCCTTTAGCCGCGTGGGCGGCATCCCCGTGGAGCGTGGTACTGCCGATATGAAGTGCTTGCGTGCCGCCCAGCATGCGCTGCAGCGCGGCGAGGACGTTCTGATCTTCCCCGAGGGCACGCGCATCCGCTCGCGCGAGATCAAGCCCGAGGTCCACGGCGGCTTTGCGCTCATCGCCCAGATGGGCAAGGCGCCCGTCAACCCGCTCGCCATCTGTGGCTGGTCCGACATCACGCCCGCGGGCAAAAAGCTCATGCGTCCCAAGAAGTGCTGGATTCGTGCCGGCAAGGCCGTCTCACTTTCCGACGCACCGGCCGGGCTTAAACGCACGGAGCGCTTGGCCTGGTTTGAATCCGAGGCCATGAACCGCGTCTACGCCATGCGAGACGAGCTGTGCGCCGAGCATCCGGGCAGGTTCTAGCCATGAGCGAGAACGTGACGAACACCGCCGCGGCTACGTCCGACCAGGCAACCGCGCCGACAATCGAGATCGCCGCCCACGCCGGCACTTGCTACGGCGTACAGCGTGCGCTCGATATGGCGCTGGCGGCCGCGCCGCAGGCAGGAGAGTGCACTCAGGTCCATACCTTGGGTCCGCTCATCCATAACCCCATCGTGGTACGCGAGCTCGCTGAGGCAGGCGTTGGCTTGGCCGAAACCCTGGACGACGCAGCAACCGGCACCGTGATCATCCGCGCCCACGGCGTGGTGCCGCAGGTCATCGATGCTGCCCGCAAGCGCGGCCTCAACGTGATCGACGCCACCTGCCCTTACGTCAAGAAGGTCCACGTGGCCGCCGAGCGGCTGGTGCGCGAGGGCTATCGCGTACTCGTCGTGGGTGAGCCGGGGCATCCCGAGGTGGAGGGCATTCTGGGTCACGCCGGCGATGACGCGCAGGTCGTGAGCTGTGCCGCCGACGCCAACGCCTTGTCGCTCAAGGGCAAGGTGGGCCTCGTCGTGCAGACCACCCAGACCGCGCAGAACCTCGCCGAGGTTGTGGCTGCCATCACCCCGCGCGTGCAGGAACTACGCGTGATCAACACCATCTGCGCAGCCACGAGCGAGCGCCAGCAGGCAGCCGCCGCACTTGCTAACCGCTGCGACTGCATGGTCGTCGTGGGCGGCAAGAACTCGGGCAACACGCGCCGCCTGGCGCAGATTTGCGCAGACGCCTGCGAGCGCACGTATCACATCGAGGAAGCTTCCGAGCTCCAGGCCGCATGGTTTGCCAACGCGCGCCACATCGGCATCACTGCCGGAGCCTCCACCCCGCAAGAACACATCGAGCGCGCCGTCGAGCGCATCAAGGAGCTTTGCCGCTAACCATGGACCAGACCGTACCCGCATACGCCGCCGAGGTGGCCGATTACGGGCGCAGCCGCGACCCCGAGCCGGGTGAGGGCGCGCTCGTAAAGAACGTGCGTCCCGAATCGCCCGCGTGGGATGTGGGTATCGAGCCGGGCATGCGCGTGCTCACGGTCAACGGTGAGCAGCTGACCGATATGATCGTGTGGCTCTGGGAGGCCGACGACGACACCGTCGAGCTGGAGGTATTCGACCCGCGCGACGGTACCGTCACCCCCGTCGAGCTCGACCGCTTTCCCGGCGAGGATTGGGGTTTGGAGTTCGATGGTCCCATCTTCGACGGCATGCGTACCTGCGTAAACGCCTGCGTGTTCTGCTTTATGACCATGCTGCCCAAGGGCGGCCGCTCAACGCTCTATATTCGCGACGACGACTACCGCCTGAGCTTTTTGCAGGGCAACTTCGTCACGCTCACGAACCTCACCGACGAGGACGTGCAAAACGTCATCGCCCGCAACATGAGCCCCATGAACGTGTCGGTCCATGCCGTGAGCCCCGACGTCCGCCGTCGTATGATGGGCCGCAACGCCCAGCGCGGCATGGACGTACTCGAGGCCATCATGGCCGCCGGCATCGAGATCCACGCCCAGATCGTACTGTGCCCTGGCATGAACGACGGCGAAGAGCTGGAAAAGACCCTGCGCTTTTGCGAGGAGCACGAGCAAATCACAAGCCTGGGCATTGTGCCGCTCGGTTTTACCAAGCATCAGAACCGTTTTAGCTGGTCCTACAGCGACAAGCCCGAGCTAGCGCGCGAGACCATTGCCATGATCCGTCCCTACCAGGATCGTGCCTACGAACGCTTTGGCCGCCACACCTTCCAGATGAGCGACGAGTTCTATCTGGACGCCGGCATCGATCCTCCCGAGGCAGACTTTTACGACGGGTACCCGCAGTACTACGACGGCATTGGCATGATCCGCTCGTATCTGGACGAGACCGACGACGTGCTGGCTACCGACGCCGAGCGTCTGGCCCGCGTCCGCGAGGCCGTCGCCGCCCGCAACCAGCGGCTTCTGTGTCTCTCGGGCGCCAGCGCACGCGACACGGTGGCCCGCTTTGTGGAGTCGCCCCGGGGACTCGCCGGCACTGTCACGGCCATAAAGAACCGCTACTTTGGCGGCAACGTGGACGTGACCGGCCTCATCGTCGCGTGTGACATTCTGGAGCAGCTGCCGCAGGATCTCTCTGGGGTTATGCTCTTTGTGCCTAAGCTCATGTTCAACGCTGACGGCATGACGCTTGACGAGTATCATCGTGACGATTTACTCGCAAGCCTTACCAGTCGCGGCGCCGAGGTTCATGTGGTGTCGACCATGCCGCATGAACTGCTCGATACCCTGGAGCACATCCTTGGCATTGTGCCCGCGGACTCTAACATTTCCACTGACCCTACCCATTAAAGGAGTGCAGATGAAACCTATCGTCGCCGTCGTCGGACGCCCCAACGTGGGCAAGTCCACGCTCGTCAACCGCCTGGCCCAGACCTCGGACGCCATCGTCCATGAGTCCCGCGGCGTCACGCGCGACCGCTCGTATCACACGGCCGACTGGAACGGCCGCGAGTTCACCATCGTCGACACGGGCGGTATCGAGCCGCTCAAGAGCGACGACGTCTTTGCCACGTCCATCCGCGACCAGGCGCTCGCCGCCGCCGAGGAAGCCGCCGTCATCCTGTTTGTGGTCGATGGCCGCACCGGCGTCACCGAGGAGGACGAGTCGGTCGCCCGCATGCTCAAGCGCTGCGACAAGCCGGTCTTTCTGCTGGTGAACAAGCTCGACAACCCCGATCGCGAAAACGACAGCATCTGGGAGTTCTATTCGCTCGGCATCGGCGAGCCCACGCCGCTCTCGGCCCTGCATGGCCACGGTACGGGCGACCTGCTCGATGACATCGTGGCCCTGCTTCCGGAGGAAGAGGACGAGGTCGCCGATGAGTTCCCCGACGCGCTGAACGTAGCCATCATCGGCCGCCCCAATGCCGGTAAGTCGTCGCTGTTCAATCGTATCCTAGGCGCCGACCGCTCTATCGTGTCCAACATTGCCGGCACGACGCGCGACGCCATCGACACCGTCGTGGAGCGCAACGGTAAGCACTACCGCATGGTCGATACCGCGGGCATCCGCAAGAAGAGCACTGTGTACGAGAACATCGAGTACTACTCCATGGTCCGCGGCCTGCGTGCCATCGACCGCGCCGACGTGGCGCTGCTCGTCGTCGATGCCTCCGTGGGCGTCACTGAGCAGGACCAGAAGGTCATGGGTCTTGCCATCGAGCGCGGCTGCGCCATCGTGGTGCTGCTCAACAAGTGGGATCTGCTCGACGACGACCGTAAGCGCGAGGCCTGCATGGAGACCATCGACCGCCGTCTGGGCGTTATGGCTCCCTGGGCCCAGTACCTGCGCATCTCTGCCCTGACCGGCCGCAGCGTCGAGAAGATCTGGGCAATGGTAGACGCCGCCGAGAAGACGCGCTCGCAAAAGATCAGCACCTCCCGCCTCAACACGTTCCTCACCGACCTGCGCGAGTTCGGTCATACCGTGGTGGACGGCAAGCGCCGCCTGCGCATGCACTACGTGACCCAGACGGGCGTCAACCCGCCGACGTTCACGTTCTTCGTCAACCACAGCGATCTGGTCAACGACACCTATCAGCGCTACGTCGAGAACCGCATGCGCTCGACCTTCGACTTTGCCGGCACACCCATTCGACTCTTCTTTAGGAAGAAGGAGCAAAAGGATGCATAATCCGATTCTGCTGACCGCCATCTGCGCCGTGGTCTCGTTCTTTATCGGGGCGATTCCGTTTGGCCTGATCTTGGGCCGCGTGTTCAACCACACGGACATTCGTAAGGCGGGCTCCGGCAACATCGGCACCACCAACGCCCTGCGCGTGGCCGGCCCCAAGGTGGCCGCGCTCACACTGCTGCTCGACTGCCTTAAGGGCGCCATCTGCGTCCTTATCGCGCGTCCGCTCATTGCCGACTTGGGCTATGGCTTCCCCGTGAGCATTATGGCCCCCGGTGCCGCCGGCGATTGGATGCTCGGCGTCATCTGCCTGGCGGCCGTATGGGGCCATATCTACTCGCCCTACCTCAACTTCCATGGCGGCAAGGGCATCGCGGTCGGTCTGGGCGTAATCCTCGCATGGTACTGGCCCATTGGGCTTTCGCTGCTGGGCATGTTTATCGTGGCCGTCGCCATCACCAAGTTTGTGTCGGTGGGCTCGCTTGCCGCCGCCATCGGTCTTCCCATCGCTGCCTGCGCGGTCTTTCCGTACAGCAGCCTGGGACTCAAGTTTTGCATGGCGATGATCGGCATCACCGTGGTGTGGGCCCATCGCGCGAACATTAAAAGGCTCATGACCGGTAAGGAGTCCAAGCTCTCGTTTACCAAGCGCGTCACCGAGCCCGACGATAAGTAGGAGAGAGTCATGAATGTTGCGCTAATTGGCTCTGGCTCCTGGGGAACCGCCGTCGCCGGCCTTGCCGCCGCGCGAGCCGAGCGCGTGACCATGTGGGCCCATGGCAAGCAGACGGCCGCCGGCATCAACGGCGAGCACCGCAACCCGCGCTATCTGGTGGACTACGTGCTGCCGGAAAACGTTGTCGCTACGACGGACCTGGCCCAGGCGCTTGACGGCGCCGAGGCCATCATCTTTGCCGTGCCCTCCACGCACCTTCGCAGCGTGTGCCACCAGGCCGCGCCCTTTATCGCCGCCGATACCCCGGTGCTCTGCCTCACAAAGGGCATTGAGCCCGAGTCCGGCCTGCTCATGAGCGAGGTCATCGCCAGCGAGATCGGCAACGAGGCACGTGTCGCGGCTCTTTCTGGCCCCAACCATGCCGAGGAAATCTGCCGCGGAGGTCTTTCTGCCGCCGTCATCGCCAGCGAAGATCCACAGATAGGGGAGACCTTTAAGGACCTGCTTCTGTCAACGGCCTTCCGCATCTACCTGTCGCAGGACATGACCGGTGTCGAGGTCTGCGGCGCCATGAAAAACGTAATCGCCATCGTGTGCGGCATCTCCGCCGGCACCGGTGCGGGCGACAACACGCTCGCCCTTATCATGACACGCGGCCTGGCGGAGATCAGCCGTCTGGTGCACGCCCGCGGCGGTCAAGCTATGACCTGCATGGGGCTTGCCGGCATGGGCGACCTCATTGCCACCTGTACCTCGGAGCATTCGCGTAACCGCACCTTTGGCTACGAGTTTGCCCACGGCGTGTCGCTCGACGAGTACCAGACGCGCACGCATATGGTTGTCGAGGGCGCCGTCGCGGCCCGCAGCGTCAGCGAACTTGCCCGTTCACTGGGCGTAGACATTCCGCTCACCTTTGCCGTGGAGCAAACGCTCTACAACGGTGTTACTTTGGATAGGGCGCTCGAGATTCTTACCGACCGCGTCCCTTCTCAAGAGTTCTACGGACTCACCGACTAGCGTAGAAAGGCTACTACCATGGGTTCCATCAAAATCGCTCCGTCCGTCCTTTCGGCCGACATGGCCAACCTCAAGGGAGAGCTCGACAAGATCGCCGGCGCCGACTACGTTCACTTTGACGTTATGGACGGCCACTTTACCGGCAACCTGACCTTTGGCGTTGACATCCTTAAGGCCGTCAAGCGCTCCACCAACGTGCCGGTCGATGCGCACCTCATGGTGTCGAACCCCGACGAGACCGTCGATTGGTACGCCGATGCCGGTGCCGACATGATCACCGTGCACTACGAGGCCTCCACGCACCTGCATCGCACGCTCACGCACCTGCAGCAGCGCGGCGTCAAGGCCGGCGTGGTGCTCAACCCCGCCACCCCCGTGTGCGTACTTGAGAGCATCATCGACGTCGTCGATATGGTGCTGCTGATGAGCGTGAACCCCGGCTTTGGCGGCCAGAGCTTTATCCCGGGCACTATCGCCAAACTGCACGAGCTCAAGGCCATGTGCGAGCGCCACGGCGTGTCGCCCATGATCGAGGTCGACGGCGGCATTTCTTCCAAGAACATTGCCGAGGTCGTCAAGGCTGGTGCCAACGTTCTCGTGGCCGGCTCCGCCGTATTTAAGTCCGAAGATCCCGCCGCCGAGGTTGCGCTGCTGCAGAAGCTGGGCAATGAGGCCGCACAGGAGGCATAAACCCTTATGACCGCAGGTCAAAACCGCATACCCGTGAATCTTGACTACGCCGCCTCGACGCCCATGCGCGCCGAGGCGCTCCTTGCGCAGCGCGAATATGACGACAGCGAGCTTGCCGGCGTCAACCCCAACTCGCTGCACTCGCTCGGCCGCAAGGCCGCCGCGCGCCTGGAGGTTGCCCGTCGCGAGATCGCCCATAGCTTTGGCGCACCTGTCTCTTATACA
>CABSMK010000069.1 GCA_902478825.1 uncultured Collinsella sp. | reverse complement strand
TATAAGAGACAGTGCCTTATGCCCGACAAGACCTTCTCGGTGGGCTTTGACTACAAGAATTTCAACGAGACCAACTACGCCAAGGAACTTTCCGATAAGCTCGGCGTCGAGAACGTTCGCAAGATGATTACCGCCGACGAGTTCTTCGGTGCGCTCGAGGACATCCAGTATCACATGGACGAGCCGCAGTCCAACCTGTCTTCCGTGCCGCTGTGGTTCTTGGCCGAGATGGCTCGCAAGGACGTCACCGTCGTGCTTTCGGGCGAAGGCGCCGACGAGCTCTTTGGCGGCTACGCCTACTACGAGGATACGGTCCCGGTGCGCAAGTACAAAAAGATGGTGCCGCTGCCCATCCGTCGCGCGCTCGGTAACCTGGCGCTGCATATGCCGTACTTCAAGGGACATAACTTCCTGGTCAAGGGTGCCGAGATCCCCGAGAAGTCGTTCCTGGGACAGGCTCTGGTATGGCCGGAGCGCGAGGTCGACGACGTGCTCAAGCCCGAGTACAACACCGGCGACGGCGCCTTCGAGCTCGCTGCACCCATCTACGCACGCGTGAAGGGTCAGCCCGAACTGGTCAAGAAGCAGTACCTGGACATGAACATGTGGCTCCCGGGCGACATTCTGCTCAAGGCCGACAAGATGTGCATGGCACACTCGCTGGAGCTGCGCGTGCCCTTCCTGGACCGCAAAGTCATGGAGTTCGCCGAGCACATTCCCGACCGCTACCGCATCAACGAGAACGGCAACAAACAGGTACTCCGCCACGCTGCCAACAAGTCGCTGCCCGATGAGTGGGCCACCCGTCCCAAGGTGGGCTTCCCGGTGCCGATTGTCTACTGGCTGCGCGAGCAAAAGTGGTACGACTATGTCAAGGAGTACTTCACCGCGCCGTGGGCAAGTGAGTTCTTCAATACCGACGAGCTCATGCACCTGCTCGATCTGCACTTTGCGGGCAAGGGCGATTTCCAGCGCAAGATCTATACGCCGCTCGTGTTCCTAGTGTGGTACAAGCGCTTCTTTATCGACGAGGGCCAGCCTTCTGTTCAGGCTGCCTAGTCTCGGCCTACGAATGCCTGCGCGTAACGGCTCCTCCGGGAGCCGTTTTTGCGCGAGCACGTTTCAGTTACTATGAAAACCGTCCCTGCCAAATGGCTGAGAAAGGTGAAAGATGCACCATTCGGATTCCGCGACCGTGACCACGGTCGATACGCTTGCCAAGCTTCTCGATGTGTGCGGCGAGCTGCGCGCATCAGAGCAGGTTGACGAGCGTGCCGTGACCGGCTGCTCGTTTGATTCGCGCGCGGTCTCGGCAGGTGACGTGTTCTTTTGCAAAGGTGCTGCCTTTAAGCCCGCGTTTTTGAGCATGGCGCTCGATGCGGGCGCCGTCGCATTTGTGTGCGAGGAGTCGCTGGTCGAGTCTCTGGAGCCGCTGGCGCAGGAGAGCGGTGCTGCGATGCTGGTTGTTGATAGTGTTCGCACGGCCATGGCCCTGTTGCCGCCGGAGATCTACGACCGTCCCGACCACGACGTCAAGATCGTGGGCATCACCGGCACTAAGGGAAAGACCACGGCCGCTTTTATGCTCCAGTCCATCATCAAGGCGGCGGGCGAGTCCTGCGGTATGATCGGCTCGGTGAACACCGACGATGGTATCGAGTGCTACGAGAGCACCAACACCACGCCCGAGGCTCCCGAGGTCTGGCGCCATATCGCCAACTGCCGCACGTCCGGTCGCCAGTCCATGGTCATGGAGGTCTCGAGCCAGGCGCTCAAGTACCAACGCGTCGAGAATCTGCCGTTTGACGTGGCGTGCTTCCTCAACATCGGCCGCGACCACATCTCGCCGATCGAACACCCCACGTTTGAGGATTATTTTGAGAGCAAACTCAGGATCTTTGACCAGGCAAAGACCGCCGTGGTGAATCTGGGCACCGAAGAGGTCGACCGTGTGCTGGAGGCAGCGTCGACGGCCGAGCGCTTGGTGACCGTTGGCGTCGAGCATCCCGAGGCAAGCCTGTGGGCGAGCGACGTACGCATGGTCGGCTTTAGCATCGAGTTCAACTTGCATGGCCTGTGTGCCGACGAGTCCGAGGCGGGGGAGAAGGTCCTGCTGGGCATCGCGGGCGACTTTAACGTGGAGAACGCGCTGGTCGCCATCGCCGCCGCGCGCGAGATCGGTATCGGTATCGAGGCTATCAAGAAGGGCCTCTCCAAACTGCGCGTGCCGGGCCGCATGGAGGTCGTGGAGTCGAAGGACGGCCGCGTGATTTGTGTCGTCGACTACGCGCACAACCAGCTTTCGTTCCGCTCGCTTTTCTCGTCGGTCAAGCGCGCGTTTCCCGCCAGCCCGGTTATCGCAGTGTTTGGCGCTGCCGGTGGCAAGGCACAGGAGCGCCGCGAGCAGCTTCCGCGCGAGGCCGCACCATATTCCGACCTGATGATCTTTGCCAACGAGGACCCGGCTCACGAGGACCCGATGAAGGTCTGTCGCGAGCTTGCCGAACATGTTCCCGACGATACGCCGAACAAGATCATCCTCGACCGCGAAGCCGCTGTGCATGCGGCGTTCAAGGCGGCGCGCGAGGAGTACGTCAACCCCGATGCTCCCACCATTGTCTTGCTGCTGGCAAAGGGTGACGAGGAGCTCATGCACGTGGGCGACGAGTTCGTGCCCATCGAGAGCGACCTTTCGCTGGCCAATCGCCTAATCGATGTTACCCAGTTTAAATTATGAACCATGATGGCGGCGGCGCCCTGAGTGCGCTGTCGCCATAAGCGTGTTCCCTCAATCAAAACATGCCGTCCAAGTCCAAACCCTTCTACGTAAACGGAGTAACCATGTCCCACAACACCCTGCCGACCGTTGCCGAGCTTTCGGGCGAGATGCGCGAGCGTTTGGCCAAGGTCAAGTACGTCTTTACCGACCTGGATGCCACGATGCTCGCACCCGGCTCGTGCGTGCTGCGCGATAACGACGGCAATCCCTCGACCAAGCTCGTCGAGGCGGTTGTCGCGCTCGCTCGTGCCGGCATCCAGGTGGTCCCCACCTCGGGTCGCAATCGCACCATGATCCACGAAGACGCCCGCGTGCTCGGCCTCAACTCCTACATCGGCGAGATGGGCGGCCTGGTTATGTACGACCTCAAGGCCAACGATTGGGAGTACCTGACGGGCGACATGCCCTACGACCCCGCCTGCGGTCTCACGCCGCACCAGGTGATTGAGCAGACCGGCGTGTGCGAGAAGATCCTTGCCCGCTGGCCGCGTAAAATCGAGTACCACAACGACATGTCGACCGGCTACAAGTACCGTGAGGTCACCGTCGGCATGCGCGGCGATGTGCCCGACGATGAGGTTCAGGCCATTCTTGACGAGGCCGGCTGCGGCCTGGTCTGGGCCTGCAACGGCCATCTGACGCATCTGTCCAAGCCGACGACGCTCGAGCTCGAACGCGTCGAGGATGGCCGCGCGTTTAACATCAATCCCGCCGGCCTCAACAAGGGCGTTGCCATCGCACGTTTCTGCGAGCACCTGGGTATCGAGCGCGAGGAGACGCTGGCGCTCGGCGATTCCGAGTCCGACTTCTACATGGCTGACCACGTGGGCACGTTCTGCCTGGTCGAGAACGGTTTGACCAGCGCCGGCGCGCCCGAGTTCCTGGATACCTGCGATAACGCCTACGTCACGCGCGGCAAGATTGTCGACGGCTGGGCGGCAACGGCAGAGCTGCTCGTCGCGGCTCGTTCGTAGCGCGCCGCCGCCGCACTTGGACATGTCTTTTCGAGAGAGACTGGTGAGGTAATGTCCGATATCGAGAATCCGGCAGGCGACACGCGCCCGATTGGCGTGTTCGATTCTGGTTTGGGCGGTCTGACGGTTGCGCGCGCCATCGCGACGGCGCTGCCGCACGAGTCCGTCTACTACTTTGGCGACACCAAACGCTGCCCCTACGGCACGCGCACCGAGGATGAAGTGCGCTCGTTTGCGTTGCAGGCGGGTCGTTGGCTTTCGAAGCACGACGTCAAGATTATGGTCATCGCCTGCAACACGGCGACCGCTGCGGCCTTGCGTCTGGCCCAGCAGGTGCTCGACGTTCCCGTGATCGGTGTGATCGCGCCGGGTGCCCGTGCGGCAATCAACAGCACGCGTACGCGTCGCGTGGGCGTGCTCGCCACCAACCTCACTATTCGCTCGGGCGCCTATACGCGCGCCATTCAGGACCTGGATGCCGGCGTCGATGTATACGGCTGTCCAGCCTCGAGCTTTGTCGAGGTTGTCGAACACGAGCTCGCCTCGGGTGCACATCTGCAGGAACAGTGGCTTGAGAACGAGGACATCTTCGATACGCCTGCCGTGCGTGCGCTGGTGGGTGCCACGGTTGAGCCGCTGCGCGACCACGGCATCGATACCGTGGTGCTCGGCTGTACGCATTTTCCGCTGTTGGTGGGACCTATCCGCCATGCGCTGGGGCCTGGGGTGCGCGTCGTGAGTTCCGCCGAGGAGACCACGCGCGAGCTGACCGATATCCTCACGCGCCGCGAGCAGCTGGCGGGCGACGCCGCCGAGCCGCAGCATCGTTTTGCCACGACGGCCGATAACATTGCCGAGTTTGCGGTGGCGGGCAGCTTTATCTTTGGTCAGCCGCTCAAGAGCATCGAACATATCGATATCGATGAGCTGAAATAGATGTAAGGCAGCTGCCAGAGTCTTCGCCACATCTTTTGCCGAAAGGATAGTTCCATGGAATACATGCAGGTCAACCGCGCCAACGGCCGCGCCGCCAACGAGCTGCGCCCCGTTAAGCTCACCCGCGGCGTCATGAAGCACGCCCACGGCTCGTGCCTGGCCGAGTTCGGCGACACGCGCGTACTGTGCGCCGCCACCATCGAGGAGGGTGTGCCGGGTTGGCGTAAGGGCGCCAAGGCCGGCTGGGTAACGGCGGAATATGCGATGCTGCCGGCCTCGACCGGTAAACGCTGCAAGCGCGAGCATGCCAACCGCAAGGGCCGCTCCATGGAGATCGAGCGGCTTATCGGCCGCAGCCTGCGTACCGTCGTCAACATGAAGGCGCTCGGCGAGTACACCGTTACCGTCGACTGCGATGTGATCCAGGCCGATGGCGGCACGCGTACGGCGAGCATTACCGGTGCCTGGTTGGCGCTGCACGACGCCCTTGCCATGTGGGTCGAGGCGGGAAAACTCGAGCGCATCCCGCTCACGGGCCAGGTTGCCGCCATTTCCATGGGCGTCGTCGACGGCAACACCCTGCTCGACTTGGATTATTCCGAGGACAGCCACGCCGAGGTCGACATGAACCTCGTCGCCACCGATTCCGGTGAGATGATCGAACTCCAGGGTACCGGCGAGCAGGCGCCCTTCGATCGCAAGCGTCTCAACGCCCTACTCGACCTGGGTGACAAGGGTATCGCCGAGCTCATCGAGCTTCAGCGCCAAGCCCTCGCCTAACCTGCCAAAAAGGGACAGGTTTATTTTGGCAGGTTTTATCTGGGAAAACGTCGAAGTATAAGACTGCCGTTGATTGAGACGGGAGAGAGGCCGAAGTCCTCGTCGTCCTCAACTCGGCATTGCTATAGAGACAAAGGAGGCCAGCTATGGCACTTGAGAAGATTGACATCGACACTCTCGACCCGGCGGCGACCATCGTCGTGGCAACCGGCAACGCCCATAAGCTCACCGAGATCGAGGCCATTTTGGGCAAGGTCATGCCCGAGGTGCGCTTTGTGGCGCTCGGTCAGCTGGGCGATTTTGAGGACCCCGAGGAAAACGGCACGACGTTTTTGGAGAACGCCATCATCAAGGCGCAGGCTGCCGTTGAGGAGACGGGCCTTATGGCCATCGCCGACGATTCTGGCTTGGTCGTCGACGCGCTGGACGGCGAGCCGGGCGTGTATAGCGCGCGCTATGCGGGCGTGCATGGCGACGATGCCGCCAACAACGCCAAGCTTCTCGTTAACCTGGAAGGCGTGGCAGACGAGGATCGTACCGCGCGCTTTATGAGCGTCGTCGCGCTTATCGATACGGACGGCCTGGTCACCTATGGCGAGGGCGCCTGCGAGGGCGTTATCGCGCATGAGGGCCGCGGCGATCACGGCTTTGGCTACGACCCGCTGTTCCTGCCGGTCGATACGCCGGGCAAGACCATGGCCGAGCTCACGACGGACGAGAAGAACGCCATCAGCCATCGTTTCCATGCGCTCGAGCATCTGTCCGCTAAGCTGACGGGCGAGGAGTAGGCCGTGCGTGCGGTGGTACAGCGCGTGCTCAACGCCGGCGTGACAGTCGACGGCGAGTGCGTGGGCCGTATTGGACGCGGCTACCTGGTGCTGCTGGGCGTGGGCCACGGCGACACACGCGCCGAAGCCGACAAGCTGTGGGGCAAGCTCCGCGGGCTGCGTATCAACGAGGATGAGAACGGCAAGACCAACTTGGCGCTGGCGGATGTCGACGGCGAGGTGCTCGTGGTGTCGCAGTTCACGCTGTTTGCCGACTGCCGCCACGGCCGCCGTCCGTCGTTTACGGACGCCGGCGCACCCGATGTTGCCAACGAGCTCTACGAGTACTTCCTGACGCTCGTTCGCCAAGATGTCGAACACGTGGCACATGGCATCTTTGGCGCCGATATGAAAGTCGATCTTGTCAACGACGGCCCATTCACCATCGTCTTGGACACCGACAACCTTTAGGTTACGCGGTTTTACTAAACCGCGTAACAACTGGTCATGCGAGGTTGTTGTCTGGTACGTATTTGGGACGGGGTTTATTTAGCTACTTGCGTATGGCGGCAGCAGGGTGCTATAGTATTAGAGTTTTGTCTATCTTAGGGGTATTATCCCCTTTTTGAATTGCACCTTCTGGAGGCCCTGTTCATGGAAGAGATGGAAGTCAATCACGTCGACGACATCCACGAGAAGCTGACCGATATGGTGGGCGATCGCGTCAAGGTTAAGGCCAACATGGGCCGTACCCGCGTCGTCGAGCGCATGGGCACCATCAAGAGCGTCCACCCGGCCGTCTTCATTGTCGAGGTTGACGAGCGTCGTGGCCGCAAGTCGCGTCAGTCCTACCAGTATATCGATGTGCTCACCGGTCAGGTCGAGCTGTTCGACCCCGAGAGCGGCGAGCATATCTTTACCCCGCTCGGCAATCAGCTCGAGGAGCATTAACGGTGACCGATCGGTCCCTGACTCTTTCCGCGCCGGCAAAGATTAACCTCTACCTGGGGGTTCATACCGAGCGCGATGACCGCGGCTACCACAGGGTCGATTCCCTGATGGCGGCCGTCGGTCTTTCCGATACCGTGACGGTCACGCCGGCGCAGGCGCTGACCGTCCAGACGGTTCCGGCATCAGATTTTCTCATGCAAAAGAATACGGCGTATCGGGCTGCGGTTGCTATGGCCGAGCATTATGGTCGCGAGGCAAACATCTGCGTGACGATTGAGAAGCGCATTCCATTGTGCGCCGGCTTGGGCGGCCCCTCGACGGATGCGGCCGCGGTCATTGTCGCCTTGGCGGAGCTCTGGGGCATTGATCGCACCGACCCAGCGCTCGACGATATTGCGCGGGGCATTGGTGCCGACGTCCCGTTCTTTTTGCATGCGAGCCCTGCGTTTTACGTAGGTGGGGGAGACGTGCTGGCAACTGAGTACCCCGCGCTGCTCGCGACGCCCGTCGTACTGGTTAAGCCGCGCGAGGCAAGCGTTTCGACAATTGAAGCCTATCGACGTTTTGACGAGGCTCCGGTGCCTGCGGACAAGCCCGGCGCGATAGCTTCTGCATTGCGTGCTGGTGATGCCGAGACGGCATATGTGCTCATCCATAACAACCTAGGTGTCATTTCCGCACAGATGGAGCCGCAGATTCAAACGGTTCTCGATTGGCTGCGTAAACAGGACGGCACCGTTGCTGTAGATGTGTGCGGATCGGGCGCCTGTTCGTTTGCCATTTGTGGCACCGCCGCCACGGCCGAAAGGCTTGCCGATGCTGCCCAGCAAAATGGCTGGTGGGCCTGCGCGACTGAGCTTATTCCCAACACGGTTCAAATCGACGCTTCAAAGAAATAAAAATTTCTCTAGCACGCGGCGAAAATCTTTGTTACTATAGTCGAGCTAACGGGTTGTGGCTCAGTTTGGTAGAGCACTGCGTTCGGGACGCAGGGGTCGCTGGTTCAAATCCAGTCAACCCGACCAGAGCATGAGGAGGGACCGCTTCTTGCGGTCCCTTTTTTTAGCTAGTGTTGTGATACCGCGATACCCGCGGTATACTCATTCGAGCTTGTCTCGCTGTATTGTGGAGGTCTACATGTTTGGACTGAGGGCTCCTGAGCTCATCATTATTCTCGTCGTTGTCCTGATTATCTTCGGGCCCAAGAACCTGCCGAAGCTCGGCAAGTCCCTCGGCTCTACCGTCAAGAATATCCGTGAGGGTATGGAGGGCGACGATAAGGCCGAGACCAAGCAGGCCGAGGAGGTCGTGGTCGAGCAGTCTGAGGAGGACAAGGAGATCGCTGAGCTCGAGGCCAAGCTCGCTGCTGCCAAGAAGAAGCAGGCAGAGGACAGCGACTGTCTCTTATACACATCTCCGAGCCCACGAGA
>CABSMK010000068.1 GCA_902478825.1 uncultured Collinsella sp. | reverse complement strand
GCGCGTGGTCATGGTGACCCCGCCGCAAAAGGACGGCCTGATCAGTCCCTACACGCTCGCGGCGGCAAAGCTCGGCGGCGTGGACGAGATCTATATGGTGGGCGGCGCTCAGGCCGTGGCCGCGCTGGCATACGGTACCGAGACCATTCCTCGCGTCGACAAAATCACCGGTCCGGGCAACGCCTTTGTTGCCGCGGCCAAGCAGATTGTCTCGGGCGACGTGGGCATCGACATGGTCGCCGGCCCCTCCGAGGTCTGCGTGCTGGCAGATGCCACGGCCAAGCCCATGGTGGTCGCGGCCGACCTGATGGCCCAGGCCGAGCACGATCCGCTAGCAGCCTGCTATCTGGTGACCTGCGACGAGCAGTTTGCGCGCGAGGTCGAGGCGGGTATCGACATTTTGGTGGCACAGTCCCCGCGTGCCGAGATCACGCGCGCCTCGCTCGACAACGAGGGCACCATCGTGGTGGCCGCCGATATGGCTGCTGCCGTCGAGGCGGTGAACACCGTGGCGCCCGAGCACCTGGAGCTGCACTGCAAGGATGCGATGGGCCTGCTCGGCGGCATTCGCAACGCCGGCGCCATCTTTGTGGGCGCTTGGAGCTCCGAGCCGCTTGGCGATTATGTTGCCGGCCCCAACCACACGCTGCCGACCGGCGGCACGGCCATGTTCTCCAACCCGCTTTCGGTCGAAGAATTCGTCAAGCGCTCGAGCGTCATCTGCTATACACCCGAGGGCCTGCTCTCGGACGCTCCCGCGACGCAGCGCCTGGCCGAGGCCGAGGGCCTGTGGGCACACGCGCTTTCGGCCGCACTGCGTCGCCGTGTGCTGGAGCAGGGCGAGGGTGCCGTGAGTGCTGAGTCTCTGGCCGCGGCCGACCTGACCAAGGTCGCCTGGCCGGGCGACGCCGTGGCGACGGTCGCCGAGGGTGTGGACCTAGCGGCTGCAAGCGCGGATGGCGCTGGCGCGACCGGCGAGGAGGCCTAATATGGCCGAGCTGACGTCTCGCATGAAGGAGCTCGTCCAGCCCTACTTGGCTGGCATTGAGCCCTACAATCCCAACTTTACGCCCACGCGCATCAACCTTTCGGCCAACGAGAACACCTATCCCGTGCCGGCTGGCGTGCGCGAGGCGGTCGACGCCGCCCTGGCTGCCACGCCGCTCAACCGCTACCCCGATCCCATGTCCTGTGACCTGCGCGACGAGCTTGCCGCTTGGCATGGCGTGGCGCGCGAGAATATCTGCGTGGGCAACGGCGGCGACGAGCTGCTCTATAACTACCTGCTGGCGTTTGGCGGCGCGGGGCGGACCCTGCTCAACTGCCCGCCGTGTTTTAGCGAGTATGCGTTCTTTGCGTCGCTCTGTCAGACCGAGGTGCGCGACGTGTGGCGCGACCCGGCGACCTTTGAGCTCGACCAGGCCGCCGTGCTCGCGGCGGCGCCCGAGTGCAACCTGGCCATAGTGACCTCGCCCAATAACCCCACGGGTGACGTGGCACCGCTCGACTTTGTCGCGGCCCTGTGCGATGCGTGCCCCGGCATGGTGATGGTCGACGAGGCCTACGTTGAGTTCGCCGACGCTTCGTTTGGCGCGGCCACCACAGCGCAGGGACTTATCGCCGAGCATCCCAACCTGGTGATCCTGCATACGCTGTCCAAGGCGTTTGGCGCCGCCGGCACGCGTCTGGGCTATGTGATTGCGGCGCCCGAGGTCATCGACGTGTTCGCGGCGATTCGCCAGATCTATTCGGTCAACGTGCTGAGCCAGGCGGCGGCGCTTGCCTGCGTGCGCGCCCGCGATGCGTATGCGCCCGTGGTGGCACAGGTCGCATCCGAGCGCGAGCGCGAACTGTGTGCCCTGCGCGCAATGGCTGCCGGGGGTCTGCCCGTGGAGGCATGGCCGAGTGCGGCGAACTTTGTGCTCGTGCGCACGCCGCATGCTACGCGCGTGCGTGAGCGCCTGCGCGACGAGTATTCGATTTTGGTGCGCGACTTTAGCTACGGGCCGGGGCTTGCGGACTGTCTGCGCATTACCGTGGGCACCCCGCAGGAAAACGATGAGGTGCTGGCTGCGTTTGCCGCGCTGGTGAAGGAGGAGATGTAGATGAGCCGTTATGCCGAGGTAGTCCGCAAGACGGGGGAGACCGATATTGTCGTCAAACTCGACCTGGACGGATGCGGCGTGTGCGATATCTCGACCGGCGTGCCGTTTTTCGACCACATGCTCAACGCCTTTGGCCGCCATGGCCTGTTTGATTTGACGGTGCATGCAGTAGGCGACGTGGAGGTCGACGCGCACCATACCGTCGAGGACACGGGCATTGTGCTGGGTGAGGCGTTTTGCCAAGCGCTGGGCGACAAGGCGGGTATTACGCGCTTTGCAGACGCGGCGATTGCCATGGACGAGACGCTCGTGATGGCCGCCGTGGACATTTCGGGTCGCGGCCAGGCCTACTGCGAGCTGCCCGTGCCGACCGAACGTGTGGGCAGCTTCGATACCGAGCTGGCCGTCGAGTTCTTCTATGCCTTTGCGCGCGATGCCAAGCTCACGCTGCACGTGCGCGAGCTCGCAGGCGGCAACTCGCATCACATTATCGAGGCCGCCTTTAAGGCCGTGGGCCGCACGATGCGCCACGCCTGCGAGCTCGATCCCCGCGTGCAGGGCATCCCCAGCACCAAGGGCTCGCTGTAACCTGCCAAAAAGGGACAGGTTTATTTTGGCAGGTTTTATCTGCGGAAATGCTGTCTCATACGGTGGGTGAACGTTTAACCGACCAAAATAAACCTGTCCCTTTTTGGCAGGTTTTGAATGGGAAAAAGGAGGGTCGCGTGGGCGAACCGAAGATCGTGGTGGTCGACTACCACAAGGGCAACTTGTCGAGCGTCGTACGCGGGCTTGTGCGCGCCGGTGCCGCCGCCTGCACGTCGGACGATCCGGAGCAGATCCGCCGCGCCGACGGCCTGGTCATCCCGGGCGTGGGTGCGTTCTATGACGCGATCGCCTTTATGCGCCAGAGCGGCGAGGCGGACGCGGTGCTCGACGCCGTTGCCGCCGGAACCCCGCTGTTCGGCATCTGCCTGGGCCTTCAGCTATTTTTTGAGCGCGGCAACGAGGGCGTGCCTGCGGACGAGGGCGCGGTCGCCGACGGCAGCGCCCCCGAGCAGGCTGGCGGTCCCTGGGTCGATGGCCTGGGCATTATGCGCGGTTCGTGCACGCGCTTGGAGTCGAGCCGACTGAAGGTGCCGCACGTGGGCTGGGACCAGGTGCACATGACGCCCGCCGGTGCGGCCGATCCGCTGCTTGCCGGTTTTGCCGAGGGTGCCAACATGTACTTCACCCACAGCTACGCGGTGGCTGACGACGCCGATGCCGCCGATGTGCTGGCGCGCACACACTATACGCGGAGCTTCCCGTGCATCGTGCGCCATGGCAACGTGTGGGGCTGCCAGTTCCATCCCGAGAAATCCTCCGCGCTGGGTCAGCGCATCCTTAAGAACTTTGTGAGCATCGTCGAGGAGGTTGGCCGATGATCCTGTTTCCCGCAATCGATCTGATCGGCGGCAAGGTCGTGCGCCTGGAGCGCGGTGACCGCAGCCGCTGCAAGGTATATTCCGACGATCCCGTGGCCGTTGCCCGCTCGTTTGCCGAACAGGGCGCGAGCTGGGTGCACGTCGTCGACCTGTCCGCTGCCTTTGGCGAGGACGAGGGCGCACGCGCTGCCAACTCGGCGGCGATTAAGGCCATCTGCGGCGTCGACGGTCTGTCCGTGGACGTGGGTGGCGGCGTTCGCTCGCTTGCACGCATCGACGAGTTGGCAGGCTACGGCGCACGCCGCATCGCACTGGGCACCGTGCTCGTGACCGAGCCGGGTTTTGCCGAGGTGGCGGCCCAAGGCTTTGGCGAGCTGTTGGTGGCAGATATTGCCGCACGCGACGGCCAGGTCAAGGTGAATGGCTGGCGTGACGGCGCGGGCGTGGCGCTCGACGACGCCGTGGCGCAGCTTTCCGAGCTGGGTTTTAAGCATCTGGTGTATACCGACATTGCGCGCGATGGCATGCAGACGGGCATCGATGTGGCGGCGTATCGCCATGTGGCCGAGGTCGCGGGCTTTCCCGTCGTGGCATCGGGTGGCATCTCGACGCTCGACGACATCCGCGCGCTGGCCGCAGTGGGTGAGGGCGCGATTGAAGGTGCCATTACCGGTCGCGCGCTCTACGAGGGCAACTTTACGCTGGTACAGGCGCTGACCGCCGCCCGAGGGGAGGAGTAGCCCATGCTTACCAAACGTGTGATTCCCTGCCTGGACGTCAAGGACGGCCGTGTGGTCAAGGGCGTCAACTTTGTGAGCTTGCGCGATGCGGGCGATCCGGTGGAGCTGGCGCGCGCCTACGACCGCAAGGGTGCGGACGAGGTCGTCTTTCTGGACATTACCGCCACGAGCGATAACCGTGCGACGACTATCGAGATGGCGGCGCATGCGGCCGAGGAGCTCGCCATTCCCTATACCGTGGGCGGCGGCTTTCGCGACCTGGCGGGCATGCGCACCATGGTTGCCGCCGGTGCTGACAAGGTGTCGCTCAACTCTGCCGCCGTGCGCGACCCGTCGCTGATTAGCCAGGCTGCCGCGGCGTTTGGTAGCCAGGCCGTGGTCGTGGCGATCGATGCCAAGCGCGTCGGTTTGCCCGGCGCATCCGGTGCCGACAAGTGGGAGGTCTTTACCGCAGGAGGTCGCAACGCCACGGGCATCGACGCGGTGGCGTGGGCCGAGGAGGCGGCTCGTCGCGGTGCCGGCGAGATCTTGCTCACCAGCATGGACCGCGACGGCACCAAGGCCGGTTTTGATTTGGCGCTCACCCGCGCCGTAGCCCGCGCGGTGCCAATCCCCGTCATCGCGAGCGGCGGCGTGGGCACGCTCGAGCATTTTGCCGAGGGCGTGATCGAGGGCGAGGCCGACGCCGTGCTGGCGGCGAGCGTCTTTCACTTTGGAACCTTCAGCATTCGCCAGGTGAAGGAGTATATGGCCTCGCAGGGCATCCCTGTGAGGCTGGACTTCTAATGCTGCGGCTTGCCCAGGCACCGCATCTTGCTGCTCAAACCGTCGCTCGCGTACCAAAGTACGCGTGCTCCTCTTTCGCGGCAACCTGCGGCACCTGGACAACCCTCGCCGACCTGCGAAGTTTGAATTTGGGGAGAGAAATGGAAGAGATAACCGATCCTTCAAAGCTTGCGTACGACGCCCGCGGGCTGATTCCTTGTGTGGTTCAGCAGTATGACACCGGCGAGGTGCTCATGGTTGCCTGGATGAACGAGGAGTCGGTGGGGCTGACGCTCAAGACCGGCACCACGTGGTTTTGGAGCCGCAGTCGCCAGGAGCTCTGGAACAAGGGCGCGACGAGCGGCAATATGCAAGAGGTCAAGGAGCTCTGGGCCGACTGCGATAGCGATACGCTGCTGGTCAAGGTCGACTCGCCGGGTCCGGCCTGCCATACCGGCAACCGTACCTGCTTCTTTAAAAAACTCGCGTAGGGCGGGCGCTCGACTAAGCGCTTGGCCAACCAGAAAGGATTGAACCATGGGTGTGCGCACTGCGAATGTTCAGGATGGAAATATCGGTGAGACGCTGACGGGGTTGGCCGAGGTGATTCATGGTCGTCGCGACGCATCGCCGCAGGAGAGCTACACCGCTCGCCTGTTGACCGACGTCGAGGACGAGCTGCTCAAGAAGCTTGCCGAGGAGGCGAGCGAGGTCATCATGGCCTGTAAGGATAACGACCACGATCACATTCGCTACGAGGCCGGCGACCTGGTCTACCACCTGCTCGTGACGCTTGAGCGCTACGGCATCACCCTCGACGAACTGGCCGGCGAACTCAACGCCCGCCGCCACTAGTCATTGGGGACGTTCTTAAACGACTAGTCGTTTGGGACAGTCTTTGCCGGCGCTGCCAAATAGCATGCCCAATTACTACGATGAAACTGGATCTGCTGACCACACGTCGATTTTGAGCTAATCGTCAACGCTTCTACCTGCGGTTTTATTTTCCACATTAAGCCGATGGTCGGAGGTTTGCGGTTCATCGTAGTAAACGGGCGTTCTTTTTGGCGGGTGGTGTTGCACGGGCGTCGGTGGTGAGCAAAACGACCTGTTTTCCTCCGTCCCCAAGGGGTCATTTGTGAAGAGTGTCCCCAACGACTAGTCTTAGGCGAGGGGCGTGGGCTCCCATTCTCCGGTGAGGTGGGGGATGTCGAAGGTTCGATAGCCACAGTCGTAGGCGTGGGCCTGGGCCTCGCGGATGTTCCAGCAGATATCGCAGGCGCGGTGCGCATCCGAACCAAAGGTAATGGGCACCTCGGCATGGGCAAAGCAACGCAGCAATCCGGTCGCGGGGTAGTAGTCGTCGAGCCCCTTGCGCGGCGCGGCAGTCGAGACCTCAACGCGGCGGCCCGTGTCGTGTGCACACTCTGCCATCTGCTCCCAGAATGGCGCGGGGTCAAAGTCGGGCGCAAAGCCTTCCTTCGAAAAGCGCATGACCAGGTCGGGGTGGGCCATTACATCAAAGTTAAGCGGGCTTTCACAGGCGCGGCACCAGTTATCGACATAGCGCTCCCACACGCCGCGTACGCCCAGGTTTTCCCAAACATGCAGGTCGGTGTCATCGTCGACCCAGCCACAAAGCGAATCGGGCGTATCGGGACGAGCGACGTCCTCCGTCCCCGCCGTGCCCGCAGCACCGGCCATGATATCGCCCGGATCGCCAGTCCAGTGCACGCTGCCCAAGCGCACTATGGCACCCGCTGACCAGCGCTCGACCAAAGGCTCGCAGCCCTCGTACCAATCGCATTCAAAGCCATAGATAAGCTCGAGCTCCGACGCGATCTGCGCGGCAAGCTTGCGGGCATCCTCAAAAGCCAGACGATGTGCCGGCAGGTCGCCCTCGACAACCTGCACCTCGCAGTTGGCATCCATGCTGGCGGGTAAGGTGAGGTGGTCGGTCGAGACCATGACGCGGCAGCCGGCGGCCGCGGCAGCGCGGACGTTTTCCTCAAACGAGGCATGTCCGTCCGAAAACGAGGTGTGGGTGTGGCAATCGACCAGCGGGCAAGCAGACATGGCGACTCCTTTTCATTTGGCGAAACCGCTCCATTGTAATGGCGCGGCCCCCCGATGCGACGAGCGCACCGGGGGCCGAAATCGACTGGAAAGGGTGCGCGGTGCGGCCTCGCTTGCGCTCTCAAAACATGTACATCAGCCTCCAAAAGCTGCAGAAAATGACATGTTTGGAGGCTGATGTACATGTTTGGATAGGAGCGAGGGCGGCGACGGACGAAAGTCACGCCTGTGCCACGTCCGATGTGCTAGCGTTTGGATGAACAAAACGAGCCCGTGCGGAAAGGAGCCGGACCGTATGCAATGCGATAGCACATCCCCGCTGTCCCGCGAGACCGATGCGCCCGAGACCATCGTCAAGCTGGAATGCGACATCGACGACGCGTCGCCCGAGGTGCTCGCCTACGCTGCCGACCGCCTGCGCGAGGCGGGTGCGCGCGAGGTGCATTGGCTGCCCCTCTATTGCAAGAAAGGCCGTCCCAGTTGGCAGCTACAGGTAATCTGTGCTCACGAGGATATCGAGCGCCTGCAGACGATTATCTTTTTGGAAACCACGACCAACGGCATTCGTCGCCAGGTCATGGAGCGCGTTTGCCTGCCACGCCGCTTTGAGCGCGTAACGACGCCATGGGGCGAGGTATCCGTCAAGGTGGCCACCCTACCCGACGGCAGTGAGCGCGCGGCGCCCGAGTACGAGGACTGCGCCCGCCTTGCCCGCGAGCACAATGTGCCGCTCCAACGCGTGATGCAGGCGGCCCAGAGCGCGGCACTGCGATTTGAGTAACGCGGCCGGCGGCACGCCACGCCCAGCTCCATCAACCCCACCCGAAAGGACCACCATGAAATACCTCATCGCTTCCGACATTCACGGCTCGGCATATTGGACCGAGCGCCTCTGCGCCGCCATCGAGTCCGAGCAGCCCGACCGCATCGTCCTGCTGGGCGACCTGCTCTACCACGGTCCGCGCAACGACCTGCCGCGCGACTACGCCCCCAAGCGTGTGATTCCGCTGCTCAACGCCCTGGCCGACCGCATCATCGCGGTGCGCGGCAACTGCGACGCCGAGGTCGACCAGATGGTGCTCGACTTTCCCATCATGGCCGACTATGCCACGTTATTCGACGAGAACGGCCGCGAGCTGTTCCTGACGCACGGCCACGTTTTTGGCGCCGGTATGCACAACAGCGTCGACCACGCGCCCGCGCTGCCCGAGGGCTCCGCGCTCGTCTACGGCCACACGCACATCAAGGTCAACGAGGAAAGTGCCGCGCACCCGGGCCTGTGGCTCTTCAACCCCGGCAGCGTGAGCATCCCCAAGGACGGCTCGCACAGCTACGGCATTTACGAGGGCGGCGCGTTCCGCCACGTGATCATGGAGGAGGACTAGCCATGGCCGAGCATATGGCTCAGCAAAATGCCGAGGGTTCGCGCGACCTGTCCACGTTGGTCGACGCGTCGGCCGAGCTGCAGCATCTGGTGCAGACTATCTGGCGTCTGCGTCAGCCCGACGGCTGCCCGTGGGACCGCGAGCAGACGCATCAGAGCATCGGCAAGAACATGATCGAGGAGGCCTACGAGGCGCTCGATTGCATCGAGGCCGACGATGCCATGCATCTGCGCGAGGAGCTGGGCGACGTGCTCATGCAGGT
>CABSMK010000067.1 GCA_902478825.1 uncultured Collinsella sp. | reverse complement strand
GGCCTGGCCAGCGGCACTCCCTGTTTGGATGTTGATGAGGCCGAGCGCCTGATTTCGGGCATCGTCGACCCCGCACACGCAAGCAGCGACGTTCAGGCACCCGCCGGCTCACCGCACGCACCGTCGTTGCGCCCGCACGCCAAGGATGCCGAGCCCGTGCTCACCTTCAATCACGTTGAGTTTGCCTATCCCAATGGCGGCGCCGCCATCCACGACCTCAACCTGACCCTCTATCCCGGCGAGCTCGTGGGCATCGTCGGCCAGAACGGTGCCGGCAAGACCACGCTCACCAAGCTGCTCATGGGCCTGCTTAAGCCCGCCTCGGGCAGCGTGCGCGTTACGGGCCTGGATACTGCCGCGGTCCCCACGAGCCGTATCGCCCGCGAGGTCGCAACGCTCTTCCAAAACCCCGACCGCCAGATCTGCAAGGATACCGTGCTCGACGAGGTCGCCTTTGGCTTGGAGCTGGGCGGCATGGACCGTGCCGAGGCTCTGCGTCGCGCCCAGCTGGTCATCGACCGCTTTGGTCTGCCCGCCGACGAGGCACCGTTCTCGCTTTCGCGTGGCCAGCGACAAATGGTGGCACTTGCCTCCGTCGTAGTGGTTGAGCCCAAGATCGTCGTGCTCGACGAGCCCACGAGCGGCCTTGACTACCGCGAGTGCATGACCGTCATGGAGACCGTGCGCACCATGGCCGAGCGCGGCTGCGCCGTAATCATGGTCTGCCACGACATGGAAGTCGTCTCCGACTTTGCCGAGCGCATCGTAGTAATGGCCGACGGTCGCATCCTCGACCGCGGCCGCACGCACGAGCTATTCTCGAACATCGATCTCATGCGGCGTGCCTACGTGGAGCCTCCCCAGGTTATTGAACTCTCGCGCCGTCTGGCATCTTCCGTCTCGCCCGCTTTTGCGCAGGTGAGCGAGGTCACCGATGTCGTTCGAATTACCAAGGAGATGGTCCACTGTGGTTAACGTCATCGACTACATGCCGGGCGATACGCTGCTGCATCGCCTGAATCCCGTCGTCAAACTGGGCCTCGCCGCCGCCATCATCGTCGGCATCTTCTTGTCCGACACCTACGTGGCGCTGCTGGGCTTTTTGGCACTCACCCTTGCGCTGGGTGCCTATGCCGGCGTCGTCGACCGTCTGTTCTCGCTGCTCAAGTTGCTGATTCCGCTCGCGCTTATCATGCTAGTGCTCCAGCTGGCCTTTATGCGCGATGGCAACGTGGTGTGGGGCTTTATCACCGACACGGGCCTCATCACAGGATCGAAGGCCTGCCTGCGCCTGCTGGGTGTGGCGTTACCACTCATCCTCATGCTCATGGTGACCAAGCTCAACGACCTTGCCAACGCCTGCGTCGAGGTGCTGCACGTACCGTATCGCTATGCCTTCACCTTTACCACGGCGCTGCGCTTTGTGCCGGTGTTTGGTCAGGAGATGAACGCCATCATGGAGGCGCAGACCGCACGCGGCGTCGAGTACGACACTAAGAATCCCGTCAAGAAACTCAAACTCATGCTGCCGCTGTGTGTGCCGCTGCTTATCTCGAGCGTGGGCAAGACCGATGCTACCGCGCTTGCCGCCGAGCAGCGCGGCTTCTACCTGCGCACGCGCGCGAGCTCGTATAAGCGCTACCCCATCAAAGGCCTGGATATCGCCGTACTTATCGTCAGCATCGCCCTTATCGCCATCGGCTTCCTGTTCTAGCACTCGCTGGCAGCAACCGACAAACGAAATAAGGCCTCGGCTCGCACCAAGCGAGCCGAGGCCTTTACTGTTTTCCCAGATAATACCTGTCAAAATAAACCTGTCCCTTTTTGGCAGGTCGGAAGCTACAGGCGGTAGGGGACGCCGCTGCGAATGATGGACTCGCGTACCAGGACATCCATCGCATCGAGGGTGATCTCGGGCATCTCGCGATACTTCTGCAACACCGAAAGCTCCGTGCAGGCCAGGATGACGCGGTCGCAGCCGCTACGGGCGAACTCCCACATCACGCGGTCAAACTTATCCATATCGGGTTCGCGCCCGGCCTTCACATCGTCGTAAATGAGCGACATCACGTCGGCCTGACGCTTTTCGCTGGGATAGACGACCTCAACGCCCGCGGTCTCACATTCGCACCCATAGACGTCTGCGCCCACGGTACCGTCGGTGCCCATGATGCCGATCTTGTGCACCGGCTCGGCCGGCATGCTCAGGTTGGGGTCGAACTCGCACTCCCCCATCACCGCGCCGGCCAGAGCATAGCGCACCGACTCACGCGGCATGTGAATAATCGGCACCTTCGTAAACGACTGGATCTGGTCGTAGAAGTAGTGTGACGTGTTGCAGGGAATCGCTATGTGCGCGCAGCCCAGCGATTCGAGCGCTTGGGCGCACTCCTTCATGGTCGCCAGCAGCTCGGCATGCTCGCCGGTCTTGATGGCCAGCGTGCGGTCGGGCATGGTCGACTTGGAAAGTACCACCATGTCGATATGCTCCTGATCGCACGTAGCCGCCGTATGACGTACCACCTGGTCGTAGTAATACGACGTGGCCTCGGCGCCCATGCCGCCGATAACTCCCAGCTTTTCCATCGCCGCCTCCTTGGTGACGCCCCGCAATTGCGCGTATCATACCCGCGCCCGCCCGATACATACCGGACGGGCGCCACGCTCGTCTACTTGTAATACGTCTTGAACAGCTTAAAGTGGCGCAGCTTGGTGTGCCACATGCGCAGCCAGCGGTTAAAGACAAAGTCGCCCTTCATAAACGAAGGATCGGCAGCCTTGCCCTCCTTGGCCAGACGATGCGCCTTCGCACGCAGCTCGGGGTCCTTGACATACTTGTCAACGACGCCCATGGGAACAACCATCCACAGAGCCTCATCCTGCGCCGTCACAAATTCCGGCTCAAACGGGCGGTTATAGACGTACTCATCCACCACGTATTTAGCAACGTTAAATCCACTATTGGTGACATAGTAATTACTGCGGCCCTGACGCGTGTTGAAGTCGAAGAACTTAAACGAGCCATCGCGCTCGTCGTACTTAACGTCAAAGTTGGAATAGCCCACAAAGTGAAGGTCCTCGAGCAACTTGCGCACGCCGCCCATGAGCTCGTCGTTGGGCTCGGTAATGATACAGGCATGGTTGCCGACACCGTGGGGCTGATGCTCCTCGAGCAGCACATGGCCCAGGCACATCATGCGGACCTTACCGTTGCGGTCGGAATAGCTGGTGAGCACGCGCATGTACTCGTCGTTGCCGGGCACGCGATCCTGCAAGATCAGGTCGTCGGTGTAGCCGCTGGCATACGAATCGCGAATGACCTGTTCCAGCTCGGCGCGGTCGGCAATCTCATAGGCCTTCTTCTGGCCCTCGAACTCGTGCTGCCACCACATGATGCCGTCAGAAGGCTTCAGAATCATCGGGTAAGGAAAATCGATCTGGTCGAGCACTTCGGCAGGCGCCTCACCCTGGGCATTGAGCATCGCCTTGGCAAAGGTAAACGTGTGCGGATAGGGCACGCCATGCTTCTCGCACAGCTCGTAGAAGATCTCCTTCTTCTGGCACTGCTCGAGCATGCTGTAGGGCGCGTAGGGAGCGACGATGTTATCCGCCAGCTCATGGGCATCCTTGGCTTGAGCCACGAGAGCGACATAGTTGTCGCCACAACCCACAAGGACAATCGTCTTATCGGCATGCGCTTGGGCAATGCCGTTGACGGTTTTGAGCATCACGGGCATGGTGTCGATATCCACGTTGGGCGTGTAGTCGATAATCTGGCTGCGGTACGCGGGACCCGTCTGATACTTGCCAAAGACCAGACTCTTGACCTGGTACTCCTCGTAGAAGGCGCGCGCCACCGAATAGGCGTTGATGTCGCCACCGAGCAGCACGGGAATGAACTCGCGCTCTGTAAATTGCAATGCCATGGAAACTTCCTATCATGAACTGCCCACACAACGGGCGGTCTTTGCGCAACTGATTTATTCTAGCGTGCCAAGCCGCCGGCGCCCAAAGCTCCACCGTATCTATGGCAATCGACGCAATCGTCCAGCACGAAGGCCAGCACAAAGACGGCGCTCACCGTTGTATGACAATGGGCAATGAACCTACCGTTGTTGTAGGATTCAGCGTATTGACATCTTCGAGCGAAAGGCGCACACGTGCCCCAAGACCATCCGACCGATAATCCCATCCTCAATGCCGCGAGGCGCGAGCTGGCGGAACGTGCGAAAGCGACCGCTCCCCTGTGCACGGCAAACGACGCCTACAACGGGCCTGCCCGTATCGTCTCAATCAACACGTCGGAGCACAAAGGCACGCGTAAGTCACCCGTCGCCGACGGGCACGACACCGTCATCGAGCAGTTTGGCCTCGCCTCCGACGCACACGCCGGGCATTGGCACCGTCAGGTTTCCTTTTTGGCCGCAGAGTCCATCCAGACGGCGCAGGCCCGCGGGCTCGACGTTCACGAGGGTGACTTTGGAGAAAACTTCACAACCCGGGGCATCAACCTGTTCTCGCTCCCCTTGGGCACACAGCTCAAGCTTGGAAGCGACGTGCTCGTCGAAATCAGCCAAATCGGCAAGGTCTGCCACACCCGTTGCGCCATCTACTATCTCGCTGGCGACTGCATCTTTCCCCACGAGGGCGTTTTTGGCGTGGTACTAAAGGGCGGAGAGGTCTACGCCGGCGACGATATCCAGGTAATCAAACTCGGCGACGGCACCTGTTCGTTCACCCCCGCCGAGGCCCTCGAAGAGATTGAGCAGGCTCGCCAGAAGGGCACGCTGTAGTTATAAAACCCCACGTTGAGATGGCTTTTACAGCCCAAAACCCCTCTCAAACAGAGCTCTGTAACGTTAAAGTTGAACTCTATGGTTTCTCAACAATTCATCATAACTGCAGGTCAAAGCCAAAGCCTCAAGTTCAACTTGACCCTTTGGAACCTTTAAGGTTCAAGTTGAGGTCGAAAGCAGTAGTAGAATACCGTTCGAACCATAACCTACGATTGATTGCAGAGGGACTGGATGCAGCATTCGAATCATCGCACCGCAGCGCTCATTGCGTCGAAGCCGGCTCGTATCATCACGAGCGCCGTGCTCGCCGTTGCGCTGACGGCCACGCCGATGCTCTCCCCCGTTGCGGCGTATGCCGCCTCGCAGGCAACGCAGGACCAGCTTTCCGCAGCCCAGCAGAAGATCGAAGCCGCCACGAGCGCCTACAACGACGCCCGCACTAAACTCGATGACCTGCAAAAGCAGATTGACTCCAATGAGGCAAGCATCGAGGAAATCGAGGCCAAGCTTCCCGAGCAGCAGGCCAAGGCAAGCTCCGCCATGCGCGATCTGTACAAGTATCAGAAGGGCACCAATCCCATCGTGAGCTTCCTGGTCAACGCACAGAGCCTGGGTGAGTTCATCACGACCTGCAAATACACCAACCAGATCACGAGCTCGAGCGTCGACGAGATCGAACAGCTCAATAACATGCAAACCGAACTCGAGCAGAACAAGGCTGAGCTCCAGCAGGCCAAGTCTCAGCTTGAGGCAGAGCAGAAAAACGCCGAGGATGCGCTGGCGCAGGCCCAGCAGCTCCGCAGCGAGGCACAGGCAAAAGCCGAGCAGGAAAATGCCGCCGAGCTTGCCAAGCTTGAGGCCGATAAGGCCGCTGCCGCCGAGAAGCTCTCGGGCGAGGGCGTAAGCGGCAGCAATTCCAGCAGCCAGGCCACCAACACCAACACCACCATCGACACCACGGTGAACAACGCCAATACCGGTAGCTCCGATTACGATTCGTTCATTAATGAGTGGACGAGCCGCATCGACAATTAT
The DNA here is from genome assembly GCA_902478825.1 of uncultured Collinsella sp. Lineage (GTDB taxonomy): Bacteria > Actinomycetota > Coriobacteriia > Coriobacteriales > Coriobacteriaceae > Collinsella. The sequence goes on along the minus strand of CABSMK010000067.1, from coordinate 2,932 downwards.
CTCGCCGGCTCCCCCATGGCAGGCCAGGGCTATAACTTTGCCGTCGCCGCTTGGAATACCGGAGTCGATCCCCGTTGGTCCCCCGCCATCGCCTGCATCGAGAGCACCAAGGGTGCTTATTGCGCCAATTCTTACAACGCCTGGGGCTGGAGTGCCCGTGGCGGCGGTTGGCGCAGCTTTGGCAGCTGGAGCGAGGGCATCTCCGCCCACGTTGCCTATCTGGGCGCCAACTACGGCTCCACCCTTACCCCGGATGCGGCCAAAAAGTACTGTCCGCCCACGTGGCAGGACTGGTACAACAAAGTCGCCGCTCAGATGAACCGCATCTAAGTGCAACTGCAGAGGGCCCCAATGGGGCCCTTTTTCTTTTAGGTAGCGGAGGTATCGACGACGCCGGTCGCATTGGCAACCGCGACTATGACGATCATGCATAGGAGCAGCACACCCAATGCCTTGAGCCAGAGTTTCGCGAGCTTCTTGCCGCGATAGCTGTCGAGCAGTGCGAATCGCCGACGAAGACGGCGCTTATCGAGCAGCGCAAAATGCATAAGCACCATAAGGCCATCGACAAAGAAAAAATACTCGATTATGAGAAGCCACGTCGGGTAGCTTTGGTTTGCTCCCGTGGGGTGAAAGACGGCAAAGCGACTTCCGGCAAAGAACACAAGCAGCGAGAAGAAGACGAGCGTATTCCAAATGCGCCCCAGAGACTCCGGAACGCGAGAGAGCAGACCGCATGCGGTGGAGGCGGCAGGCCTAGGAAGCCCTGTGGGGTTCTGGAGCCCTTGGGGCGTCAACACCGTCTCCGAGGCCGGAGTACGGACAAGCACAGGCGCAGGAGGCCGCACGGGGCGACTTAGATCGTATGCCGCGCGCGTCGCCCGTCCCAACGCTTCCGCGCTCGCAAAACGCTTGGCCGGGTCGAGCGCCATCGACATGCAGACGGCATCGGCAAGTGGAGTGGGAATGCCGCATGCCTCACATTGCTCGCGCATGTCGAGCCCTGGTTTAGGGTCGACTCCCGTCAAGCAAAAGAACAACAGGGCCCCAAGTGCGTAGACATCGCTGCGCACACTCGTCTGCCCAAACCCATACTGCTCGGGCGGCGCATAGGGTCGCGTGCCAAACTTGACGGTGTCAGCATCGGCGCCATCGCGCCATACGCGCGCGATCCCCAGGTCGATAATCACCAGCGATGAAAATGTCAGGCCGTCATCAGGCGTATAGTTGGCACCTGTCACGATGATATTCGACGGCTTGAGGTCGCGATGGATTACCGGCGCCGACGTCTCCCCCACCATTGCAAAACCGGCATGGAGCTCGCCCACGGCATCGCATAGGGCAGGATACAATTCACGCGCATAATCGGGGGTGGCTCCCAGACGGTCCACCAGCGCCCCGAGTGTCTCCCCTTCGATGTATTCCATAACCACGTTGAGCTCGTCGCCCACACGACGACAATCGACGATTCTGGGCAGGTGCTCAAAACGCCTGCCTGCCCGCTGAGCGGCAAACAGACGCTCGTATGCCCCGCCGATTTGAGCCGAAGCATCGATGCGTTTACGGACAAAGGGGCCGAGCGAACCACCGCCGGTTCCTTCAAAGTACACGAGCTCGGTTGTTTCAACGGACGAGCGCTTAAGTACACGCTCCACGCGATAGCTGTCGTCGCGATCGAGCGACGCCAGGTGCTCGGCAAGCGCTGCGGTCAGCTCGTCATCGGAATATGTTGGGATCTGAGTATCCATAGCCTCCATCATAGCGCAGGGCGCAGACACCCCATGGCATCCACGCCCCGTTCGTTTGCATCGTTGTTCGGCAGCTCCGCCGGCTCAGATATCAGCCGCTAACTCACCGTCTCCTCGCCAAAGCGATACAGCTCCTCGTTGACCTTTTGGAGGCTGCACCCGCGATCGATACAAAAGATGATAATCGCATCGCGGCGGTCCTTGCAGTTAAGGACGCTTACCCCGGCAGCCGTCAGCGCACGGTTGGCCTCTTTGAGCGTCAGCGCCATCGCAAAGGCAATTTGCAGCACCTTATTGCGACTCGGATGACGTGCACCGGTAAAGATCTGATAGCCAAAGGTCTCATTGAGATCGGCCATACGAACCACGCGCGAGCGCTCCAAGCCCTTTTCCTGCAGTAGCTGCTTCAGGTAGTCCGAAAGCGACGGGGCGGCAAAGTCGTGCTCCCTGATATAGCCATCGATGTTTGGCGCATCGAGAAGCTCATTGAGCAACTCCTCGGTCAGCTTTTTATCGGGCATACGACCTCACCTCCCCCAGTGCATGCAACATGCTAGAAACCGCTTACGTCCGAACGCTCCCAGCTAGCAACCTGGTCGGGAGACACCGTACCCAGCGCCTCGAACTTCCAGGAGCCGCCCGCCTTCAGATGATTGGTGTTTGCAAGAGCCGTTCCAACCTGGTTGCCATCGGCATCATACAGAACATATTCAATCTGAATGTAGCTCTTTTCCTTGTCCGTGTTATTGGTCAGCGTGCCCGTGATTTTATAGGTAAACTGATTGGAAGTGTCTTCAGCCTCGTCAGCAATGGTATACGGTTCTTGCGGTTCTTTTTGCTCCTCAGCCTGCTGTGTCGTCTCGGCAGGTTTTGCCGAATCGCTCGCAGACGAATCGGTTGAGTTGCCGCCCATAGAGCCCACGGCACCGACAATAACCAGCACCACGATGATGCCTAGGACAATCTTGCCGATCGGCTTCTTTCCCTCTTTTGCCATTATTCATCCTTCCTACGATCCGGCTACCGTGCCGGCACACAGCACATCGTAGGAAGGATTAAACTTGAATTCATTAGCTGAGAGCTAAGGCTGCGGTAAACGGCCAATGCAGTTATCCAAACGCCGAGCAAACGTACTTCTGTCTCTTATACACATCTCCGAGCCCACGAGACATGCGCAGATCTCG
>CABSMK010000066.1 GCA_902478825.1 uncultured Collinsella sp. | reverse complement strand
CGGCAGCGTCAGATGTGTATAAGAGACAGGCGTGAGCAGGCAGGCGGAGTCCTCCCGGGCCCCTCGACGCTGTCCATCTCCCAGGCCGCGGCGCACGCGTCCTCCCCGAGGGCGAGGAACGCGGCATGCGACCTGCGGGCGGAGTGGCGCGTGGCCGCCCGGCCCGCGGCGCGCTTCCTCGGCCTGTAGCCGACCTTGCGCCTGAGCTCCATGTTGGTCATGCCGTCGTAGCCCGCCGAGACCCAGCGGTAGATGGTCGACGGCGACAGGTCCACGGGCCCGCCGTTGCGCGCCGCCATCTGCTCGGGCGACAGCCCCCGGCGCAGGCAGTCCCTGATGGCCTCCAGCCTGGTCGCCGCGGCGGGCTCGTCGGCGTCTATCCCGCGCCTGGACGAGACGAGGACCGAGTCGGCGCACAGCTGCGCGGCCCGGGCCTCGTAGAAGACGTGGGGGCGGCGCTTGCAGCCGATCGCGCGGTACCGCCCGCACCCGTTGCAGCAGCGCGGCCACGCGGCCAGGCGCGGGCAGGCCGCCGACAGGTCGGCGGAGGCGTCCACGCGCTCGCCGCGCCTGGCCTTCGGCGCCGTCACGAACCTGTGCGACGCCACCTCGGCGCTCACCGTCGAGGGCGACCTGCCCAGCCCCCTCGCGATCTCCCTGCACGACGCCCTGCGCTCCAGCATCCTCTGGACCGTGTCCCGCTCGTGCCTCGTGAGCCTTCCGTAGGCCCTCGGGACCGCCCTCGCGGAGCCCCTTTTCTTCTTTCCGGACATGCCGTCCTCCGATCTCTCGGGGCCGGCCGGTCCGGCCCTCAGGGTATCGGGTTCCCACATTCATCCGAACATGTGCGGATGAATGTGGGAGGTGTTCGGATAAAGTCGATGATCAAGGGTGCAGCATTTATCGAAGGTTGGAGAACCCTAGATGATTTTCCGGCTCCTCGATTAGGATAGAGTCGAGTCCACTATGCCTATCCAAGGCGATCTGCGTCTTTATGAGATTTTCCATCCCGCTTCCGCGATTCTCAAGAGCAACGGAATCTTCGAAAACCGACAGCACGCTTTCGAGAACCACCTTCTTGCCGTCTATACCAAACCTCGCATTTTCTCGAACAGGAGGAAGGTTGGTCAGCTCAAGAGCGTTATCGACATTTGCACGAAATGTATTCTTCGATTTCGCCCTGGTGGTTTCATCGTATTTGCTAACAAACAACGCCTTGTTGTATTGGTTGAAGGAAGAAGCGGTATTTCCTCCGGATGCGTCAATCCCTATAAGTCCCATAGGCCGCTTGATAGAAGTGTAAGGAAGGTTGGCGAATGTCTTCCATGTAAGTGAATAGTATTCGTAGGGAATATTGCCGTCTCGTACAAAATCCTCAACACCTGATCCCAGGGTTTTGTCAAAACTACATTCGAAACGGACGCCGAACTTCTCTTGCTTTTGCGCCTTTTCGCCGTATGCCTCACCGTAGAAATACGAGACATCTTTCTGGTAATTGCTAAGATCGAGTTCGATTTCGATAAGAATACAAGGAAGAGTCTCGACCGAGGGTTTTGCCTTGAATGCGTCAACCGATTTCGTGTTAAACAAATCATGTAAGGTCGTTTTCTCAGCATTGCGATATTGCTGATTAAGCACAATTTTGATTGCTTCGAGAATGGTGCTCTTTCCGGCTTCGTTCTCTCCAACAAGAATGTTCATATGCTCGTTAAATGTAACATCCAAACGGGTGAACTTCTTGAGTCCTTCGATATGGAGCGCCTTTATGTATGCCAATGTTGAACCTCTAAATCATCCCTAGATTTAACTTGAATTTCTTCGCGTATCATCAATCAGTTGACAGTATTTTGCTACATCAACAATTCTTACACGATGATTCGCTAGTTGCTCCTTTTTGACCGTGTGTAGGTACGTCAAAGCTTCCTCACATAATGCTTCGCATAGGTTTTTGACATCTATACATACGTGAATTAAACGTGCTCGCTCATTAGCGTTAGCGCCGCTTGCCCAAATCTCCCCGTAGCTATCGCAAGCGTTTACTCTAAGCTCGAAGTCATAGTGGTATTCATATTCTTTTTTGCAGTCGCCATATTCAAAGTCGATGTCGTCGTTTGATGAATGCAGGATCGCACAGCGAAGCTGATAGCACATGTCCGCATTAAAGTACGGACGGAGGGCATTGCCTTTGTCGTCGAATCCGGTATGATCCGCAAATCGATGTTCGACATGCTCTTTGAACCAAGCCAAATATTGTCTTTTAGAGAGGCGTCGACCCTTGTTGTTGATCATTTCCGGATACTCTATCGAGCCGCATGTATCTGGCAAGGTCAATGCTAGAGCAAGCGCAGGAATCCAGCATTCCTTATCCAAGGCATCTTCGATTGACTCGATGACTTCATTCATTGCGTATTACCTAGGCTGCAGTAATCCCTGGCAGAACGTACCCGGAAACACGAACTTCCTAATCTTATTCGGGCTAGATTCGAAGAAGAGACTGACGTAGCCAGCCTCCGGGCAATTTCGGCGTCGCTCACGGCAACAAGGCGCTCATCGCGGTAGGCGTCGGAACCCTGGGGGACGAACTGCACCGCGCCGAGGCAGTCCAGGCCGATGACGCCGAGGAGCGCGAAGGGGTTGTTGGGAGAGATGCCGGCGTCGGCGGCGACATGCCTTCTCACTGCCGGGTCCTCTGGCAAAAGCCCCCAGAGGTAGGGCAGCACGACCTTGTCCCGATAGGGCCTGGTGGAAAGCGGCATGGACGATGACAGCGGAACGCCGCGGTAGCCTCTCCCGTAGGCGAAGGAAAGCGAGCCGGCCCCGTCCTGGGAAAGGGCTCCTGCGAGCTTGCCGGCGACGAGCGCATCGAGGACGCCGGCCGTCATCGCGCACCTCCCGTCAGGATGGAGAGAGCGCCTGCGGAGGCATCAGCGCGAGCCGCGACCCCTCCGATGCCCAGCTGCTCAGCTTGCGGCTCATCTGAGGGGTTGCCGACGGTCAGCTCCAGCCCCAGGGCCCCGAGTACGGCGGTGAGCTTGTCCAGTTGCACGCCGGGGTTTTGTCCCAGCTCCAGCGACCAAAGGCAGCGCTTCGACACGCCCGCGGCCTCTGCCAGCTGAGCCTGGGTCATCCCCAATTCAGCGCGCCTGTCCTTTATGACGTAGCCTATCTCCAGCGCGTCGACCATGGACACCCTCCCGTCTCAGGTAAATTAATTCTTCGCATTATTATGCGATCATGATAATTCGCAATATTATGCGAGTCAATATTCTCGCAACATTATGCGTTTTCACGTTTCGGCCAAAACGCCCTCGAAGACCCGGCAAGGCTAATGGAGCGCATGGGGCACAATATCCCCTCCGTCATTATTGAGCACTTGGACTTCTTCCAATCCTCCGACGTCGTGAAGGTCTATTACGACAACGGCCAGGACATCGTCAAGCAGGCGCTCGACCGTTCAGTGAGCACGGTCCTCTCAAAAGGAGTCGTCCGGCGCCGCAAGACCTCGATGACCGATTACCGCCTCGAGCAAGTGGCGGATTACCTCTGCACCATCGAACTCGCTTTGGTCAAGTACGAGGCCAAGGAGGACGGCGAGACGTACAACAAGTTCTTCGGCGGCATCGGCTCTTTCAAGAGGAACTGGCTCAAGCAAGCCCGCAGCAAGTTGATATAGCTGGCCCCGAGGCTCCAAAAGGAACGATCGTCCCTTCCCGCGCAGAAGACAGGCTGCCAGCGAGAAACCCCAGGTAACGCGTTTCAAGCGGCGAAAGCCGGAGTGCGAGCAAAAACATCGTGGGCATTATTCACCGGCACCGCCACATATACAGCAGCAGGCGCGGATTCGATTGAACCCACGCCTGCTATCTTGCGTTGTAAGTTATATCGAACCTGTGTTCTATTCCCACTCGGTGGTCCCAGTTCTGCCGTCCCGTCATTCCAGTTACGCCCAGTTTTCGCTGCCGTCTCGAATCGAGTGCCGACAAGTAGCACTATGTCGTGTTTCGTCGGCTTCGGGGACAAAAGCTGGGACAGTTTCAAAAACTCATTTCGAACTCAAGGCATTGAGCTTTCGTTTTTGTCCCAAAGGGCATGACGGACCATCTTCAAAGGCTCGATAGCGCCGAAAACACCCGTTTTGAAACTCAACCGCTCTTTAGCGCGCAAGCCACCAGCCCCAACCGCAAGTGAATCAACGCTGGCGGCTTTCGAGCCGTTCGCAAAACCGCAGGTCACAATATTCAGCTATTGATCGCAAAGAGGAATCGTGTCAGGTGGCTATCTCATGAGTTCCTCCGTGACCGACGTGGCCACCGGTGCGCCGTGCGGTTTTGCCCATCTTGAAGCCAAAACTGACATCGCGTGCACGATGCTATCGCCACACGATGTCAGACATTGTTCCCAACTTGACCTGATTGCTTCGCGATGGATTTCATGGCCCTAGAGGAAAAAGTCCCTCGCGCTCACGATGCGAATGCCGTCGATGTCCGTGTCGTAGGAACCCTGCCTCACGACCACGATCTTCTCGTGGTTGTCTCGTATCGACTTCAGAGGAGCGATCTCTCGCTCCCTGGTCTCGCTTGCGAACATCTCGTCAGTCACCTGCACGTAGAGTACGCGCCCGTCCTTCGTCGCGACGAAGTCGACCTCCTTGCCATAGAGCTTCCCCACATGCACGCTCCACCCCTCGTAGAGCAGCTGGAGATACACGGCGTTCTCGAACAGGCGCCCAGTATCCGTGACCCTATAGCCGGCCATCCAGGTCCTGAAGCCGGTGTCGACGATGTACTCCTTTGGGTTCGTCTTGAGGAGCGCCTTGCCGTGCAAATCGTAACGCGTGGCACGATAGAACAGGAAGGCCTCCTCAAGCGCACCCACATACGAGGAAACGGTCTTGTTCGTGGTCTTCGGCCCCGCAGAAGTTAACGCGCCGGCGATTCGACTCGACGAGCACTCGTTGCCGATGTTGTCCGCCAGGAATTCGGCCACATGGCGCAGCAGGGAAGGGTCAGTCACCGCACTTTTGCCCTTCCCGCGCTCACGGTTGACAATATCACGCACGGCGATGGCTTCGTAGACGCCGGACATGTACGCCGAGTGCTGCGCCTGGGTCGTCGAGAGGGATGCGATGGCTGGCATGCCCCCGTACTCAAGGTAACGAGTAAGCATGTCGTCGAAGAGAACGGGATCCCCCTCGGGAGTGAGAGCCACCGAAGTTCCCAATACGAACTCGATTCCGCAGAAGTCGGCGAACTCGGAGAAGGACAGGGGCAGCATCTTTACCTCTACGTAGCGCCCGGAGAGATAGGTGGCCAGCTCGCTCGAGAGAAGATACGCATTCGAGCCCGTGAGGTAGATGTCGCAATCGAAGTCGACCCTCATTGCGTTGACCGCATCCTGCCAGCCATCGATTCTCTGGGGCTCGTCTATGAAAACGTAGGTGCGACCCTTGTCCGACAGGCGCCCGCGAACGTAATCATAAAGCTGGTCCTCCGTCTTGATGCCCGTACCCTTGCTTTCCAGGTTGACGCTCACAAAGCCGCGGCCAGCGACTCCTTCAGACTCGACGGCCATCCTAATTAGATCGAGAAGGCTCGACTTGCCGCACCTGCGCACGCCCGTGATCACCTTGATGAGGTCGGTGTCACGGAAGAGCATCGCCTCCTCGAGGTATCTATCGCGGTTCCTGAGTCTGCCACCCTTCAAAAGCTGCTCCTAAAACTCGAATCTGGTTACACTTTTAGGAGTATCGTAACTCCACGCCACAAGATGAGCAAAGAGCGCACCTCGAGACGGATCGACCAAGGGGATTACGCACCTGCCGGGAGGCAGGGCAGCTTGCTCGATCGACGCGGACTACCAATTGATAAACCCCAAAAGCCGGACCGCACGGCGGCGCTCGTTTCGCTAAATCGGCTTGATGGGATGGCGAATCACGGTCTTGAGCTTCTCCGGCGCGTACTTGCGCGGGTCGGAGAGGTAAATCTCGTGACAGAGGCGGGATTCGGAGAAGTCGGGCGCATATCCCCGTTCCGCCGCAAATGCACGCATGGCGCCTATGATCGTCAGCTCGTCATCGTAAGGCCCGTATAGCAATGGGCGCGGATTCGGAAGATGCCGCGCCCATTGGCAAACACTATAGCATAGAATCGAACGTCTGTTCTACTCCCACTCGATGGTCGCGGGCGGCTTGGACGTGATGTCGTAGCACACGCGGTTGGCGCCGGGAACCTCGGCAACGATGCGGCCGGAGATGCGGGCCAGCACGTCGTAGGGCAGCTTGGCCCAGTCGGCAGTCATGGCATCGCTGGACTCGACGGCGCGCAGGATGATCGGGCGCTGGTAGGTGCGCTCGTCGCCCATAACGCCAACGGACTTAATGTCGGGCAGGACCGCGAAATACTGCCAGCAGCTGTGCTCGGAGTTGCGCTCGCCGGTCTGCTCAAACAGACGCTGGTTGTAGGCGTCGAGCTCCTCGCGCACGATGGCGTCGGCGTTCTTGAGAATCTCGAGTTTCTCCTTGTCGACCGCACCGATGATGCGGATGGCCAAACCCGGGCCCGGGAAAGGCTGGCGGAACACGATGTGACCCGGCAGGCCCAGCGCCAGACCAAGTGCGCGGACCTCGTCCTTAAAGAAGTGGTCGAGCGGCTCAATGAGGTCGAAGTGCACGCCCTCGGGGAACGGGATCAGGTTGTGGTGGCTCTTGATGGTGGCCGTCTTGCCGCCCGTCTTGCGAGCTCCGGACTCGATGATGTCGGGGTAGATAGTGCCCTGAGCCAGGTACTTGACCGGCTTGCCATCGGTCTCGAGCTGCTGCGCCACGGCGAAGAACTCTTTCCAGAACTGCGTACCGATGATGCGGCGCTTCTCCTCGGGCTCGGTCACGCCAGCCAGAAGCTCGGCATAACGGTCCTCGGCGTGGACATGAATAAAGTCGACGTCAAACTGCTTGGTGAAGACCTCCTCCACCTGCTCGGGCTCGCCCTTGCGCAGCAGGCCGTGGTTGATGAACACGCAGGTCATCTGCTTGCCCACGGCGCGGGCACCCAGCGCAGCCACGACGGAAGAGTCGACGCCACCGGACAGGGCCAGAATCACGCGGTCGTCGCCGACCTTCTCGCGGAACTCAGCCGTCATGGTCTCGACCAGGTTGTCCATGCTCCAGTTGGGCTCCAGGCCGCAGATCTCAAACAGGAAGTTGCTCAGCAGCTGCTGACCGTACTCGGAGTGCTTGACTTCGGGGTGGAACTGCGTGGTGAAGATCTTGCGCTCGACGCACTCCATGGCGGCAACCGGGCACACGTCGGTGCTGGCGGTAACGGTAAAGCCCTCGGGCACCTCGGACACGGCGTCGCGGTGGCTCATCCACACAGTCTGCTCCATGGGCGTGGAGTTAAAGAGCTTGGCGCCGGCCGTGCGCGTGATGGTGGCGCGGCCGTACTCGCCCACCTCGGAGTGGCCAACCTTGCCGCCGAGCGTCACGGCCGTGATCTGATGGCCGTAGCAAAAGCCCAGGACGGGAAGGCCCAGGTCAAAGATGGCAGGATCGATGGACGGAGCGTCCTCGGCATACACAGAAGCCGGGCCGCCGGAAAGGATGAGCGCAGAGGCGTTCATCTCGCGAATCTCGTCGGCCGAGATGTCGCAGGGGACAATCTCGGAATACACGTTGAGGTCGCGGACGCGACGGGCAATGAGCTGACCGTACTGCGCACCAAAGTCGAGTACGAGGACCTTTGCGGAAGCCTTTTGATCCATGGTTTCCCCCTCTTGTTGGCGGGGAGCCGGTGCCCACCCGCGTGAATGAACGAAAATAACTTCCATAGTGTACACGTTATATGGGGTTTCTCGTCCCTCGCAGCCATCAGCGCACGGCAAACGCACGACCAGGGCCCCTATTTGACGGCAATTGAAGTGTTACCAAACGTTACAGATGATGTAATACGTTTGAACATTGGACGCCCTGTGCCACAATACTGCCGAACGACTCCGCCCTTGCGGCGGCAAATACGATAGGAATACCAGCATGAAGCGCATCCTTCTCATCGCCACGGGCGGCACCATCGCATCGACCGAGGACGGCAACGGCCTCTCCCCCGCCCTGACCGGTGAGGAGCTCGCCCAGAGCGTCCCCGAGATCTCGGACCTCTGCGAGCTCGACGTGGTACAGCCCATGAACATCGACAGTACCAATATGCGCCCGAGCGACTGGATGCGTATCCGCGACGTCATCGTCGAGGGCTATGCCGACCACGACGGCTTTGTGGTCCTGCACGGCACCGACACCATGAGCTACACCGCGGCGGCGCTTTCCTATCTGATTCAGGACAGCCCCAAGCCCATCGTGCTCACCGGCTCGCAAAAGCCCATGGGCAACCCCTTTACCGACGCCAAGCTCAACCTGTATCAGAGCCTGCTCTACGCGCTCGACGAGCATTCGCACGATGTGTCAATTGTGTTTGGCGGCGTCGCCATTGCCGGCACGCGCGCCCGCAAACAGCGCACCATGAGCTTTAACGCGTTCATTAGCGTCAACTATCCGCCCATTGCCTACATCCGCAACGACCGCATCGTGCGCAACGGGCTCCACGGCACGCATCAGGGCGAAAACCCGGTGCGTTTCTACGACAGCATCGACCCGCGCGTATTTGTACTCAAGCTTACGCCCGGCGTGAACCCGGGCATCCTCGACGCCCTTGCCGACAGCTACGACGCCGTGATTCTGGAGCTGTCTCTTATACACATCTGACGCTGCCGACGAATAGAGAGG
>CABSMK010000065.1 GCA_902478825.1 uncultured Collinsella sp. | reverse complement strand
CTGCGCATGTCTCGTGGGCTCGGAGATGTGTATAAGAGACAGGAGTCGTTATGCTGCAAAATTCATTAGCTGGTGACCTATTCCATGTCCCGTGTTGGCTCATCTTCGCCACCGGATTAATAAAAAAGAAGTACCGCTTGGGGGCGGTACTTCTTTTGAAAGTGCGTATGTTGTTGTGACGTTGGCGGTTCTAAATTACAGGCCGCAGGCTGCTTTGAGTTCTTCGACTCGATCGGTCTTCTCCCAGGTGAAGTCGGCGTCTTCGCGGCCAAAGTGACCGTAGGCTGCCGTCTTTTCGTAGATGGGGCGACGCAGGTCTAGGTCGCGGATGATTGCGCCCGGGCGCAGGTCGAAGGTCTTCTCTACGGCCTCGACGATCTTGTCCTCGGCGACCTTAGCGGTACCGAAGGTGTCGACCATGATTGAGAGGGGCTTGGAAACGCCGATGGCGTAGGCAAGCTCGACCTCGCAGCGGTCGGCTAGGCCGGCGGCGACCACGTTCTTGGCGACCCAGCGTGCGGCATACGCGGCGGAGCGGTCAACCTTGGTGCAGTCCTTGCCACTAAAGGCACCGCCGCCGTGACGGCCGTAGCCACCGTAGGTGTCGACGATGATCTTGCGGCCGGTGAGGCCCGTGTCGCCCATGGGGCCGCCCACGACAAAGCGACCGGTGGGGTTCACGTAGATGTCGGCGTTGTCCCACGGCATGTTCTCAGCGGCCATGACCGGGGTGATGACGTGCTCGATAAGGTCGGCCTTGATCTTGCCCATGTCCTCGATCTCGGCGGCGTGCTGCGTGGAGATGACGATGGTCGTGACCTCGACGGGCTTGCCTTCCTCGTAGCGTACGGTGACCTGGGTCTTACCGTCGGGACGCAGATAGGGCAGGGTACCGTCGTGACGCACAGCGGCCAGGCGCTCGGCCAGGCGGCTTGCCAGGTAGTGCGGCATGGGCATGAGGGTCTTGGTCTCGTTGGAGGCATAACCGAACATCATGCCCTGGTCGCCGGCACCGATCAGGTCGATCGGGTCGGTGGTAGCGCCGGTCTGGGTCTCGAAGGACTCGTCGACGCCCTGGGCGATATCGGGCGACTGCTCGTGGATGAGGCTCATAACGCCGCAGGTGTCGCAGTCAAAACCGAACTTGGCACGGTTGTAGCCAATGCGGCGGATAACGCCGCGGGCAATCTCCTGTACGTCGACGTAGGCCTGGGTGCGAATCTCGCCGGCGACGATGACGGTGCCGGTGGTCACGAGGGTCTCGCAGGCGCAGCGGACGTTCTCCACGTTGGCAGGGACGCCGTTGGGGGCGATGTAGCCCTGCTCTTGCAGCTCTATTTCTTTAGCGAGGATTGCGTCGAGGACGGCGTCGCTGATCTGGTCAGCGATCTTATCGGGATGACCTTCGGTCACCGACTCCGACGTAAAAACAAAGGACCCGTGTTGGGGCGGGATGGAACGAAGTTCTTCTGACATGATAGTCCTTTCAAAAACGTGTCCCGGCGACCGTTACCATTCCGCCGGGCTCTCTATGTAAGGGCATATCATAGCGCGTAAATCAAACATTCACACCCTTTCCGCACCTACTCATTGGGGACAGACTTAAATGACCAGCCTTCGCTAAGTGCCGACAGGTTGCCCAACGACTGGTCATTTAAGACTGTCCCCAATGAGTAGCCCAAAGAATGGTCATTTAAGTCTGTCCCCAATGAGTGGGTCGGTGCCCTTTGTGCGGAGGTTGCATTGTTGCTTTATACTGATGCGGTTAGACATCAATCCTGCAATCGAGGAGATTTCCATGGCATCAGACGTTCGCGTCCGCTTTGCACCCTCACCGACGGGCAAGCTGCACATCGGCGGCGCCCGCACCGCTATCTATAACTGGGCTTTCGCCCGTGCTAACGGCGGCACGTTCATCCTGCGCATCGATGACACCGACCCCACCCGTTCCACCGACGAGAACACGCAGATCATTCTGCGCGCCATGCGTTGGCTGGGCTTGGACTGGGACGAGGGCCCCGAGGTGGGCGGTGACTATGGCCCCTACGCACAGACCGAGCGTCTGGACCTGTACAAGCAGGCCGCCCAGAAGCTCTGGGACGAGGGCAAGGCCTATCCCTGCTTCTGCACTAAGGAACAGCTCGACGCCGACCGCAAGGCCGCCCAGGAGCGCAAGGACCCCTTCCAGGGCTATCAGCGCCGCTGCCGCGATCTTGATCGCGAGGAGGCACGCCGCCGCATCGAGGCCGGTGAGCCCTACGTCCTGCGCATCAAGGTGCCCGAGGGCCGCGGCGACGTCGTCATCCATGACGCCGTCCACGGCGAGGTGACCTTCGACGCCAAGGAGCTCGACGACTTCGTCATCTTCCGCTCCGACGGCACGCCCACGTATAACTTCGCGACCGTCGTCGACGACGCCATGATGAAGATCACCCACGTCATCCGCGGCGACGACCATCTGTCCAACACCCCGCGCCAGGTCATGGTTTACGAGGCCCTCGGCGCGCCCGTGCCCACGTTCGCCCATATCTCCATGATTCTGGGCGCCGACGGCAAGAAGCTCTCCAAGCGCCATGGCGCCACCTCGGTGGAGGAGTACCGCGACGCCGGTTATCTGTCCGACGCCTTCGTCAACTACCTGGCGCTGCTCGGCTGGTCGCTCGACGGAGAGACCACGATCATCCCGCGCGATGTCCTGGCCAGCAAGTTCTCGCTCGACCGCATCTCCAAGAACCCGGCGACCTTCGACCCCAAGAAGCTCGACTGGGTCAATGCCGAATACATCAACGGCATGTCCGACGCCCAGTTTGCCGACGAGATCATGGTCCCCGAGCTGCACGAAGCAGGCCTCATCGAGGGCAATGTCGAGTACGGCGAGGATTGGATCGACGCGCTTGCCGCCATCGTCAAGCCGCGCACCAAGATGCCGGCCGACGCCGTGACCGTCGCTGCTCCCATCTTTGCCACGGCCGTGACGCTCGAGTATGACGAGAAGTCTGTCAACAAGGGTCTGGCCAAGGAAGGCATGGGTGCCATTCTGGACGCCGCCAAGGCTGCGCTCGAGGGCGTGGACGAGTGGACGGCTGCCAACATCGACGCTGCACTTGAGCCGCTGCCCGAGCAGATGGACCTCAAGAAGCGCGTGGTGTTCCAAGCTGTGCGCGTCGCCGTCTGCGGCAACATGGTGAGCCCCCCGCTGGGCGAGACCATGGCGCTCGTCGGCCGCGACGACTGCCTGGCGCGCATCGACCGCGCCCGCACGATGGCGCTTTAGCAGTAGTGTAAACGCATGTATCCGAGCCCCGTTCACCCCGAGCGGGGCTCTTGTTTCTGTAGACGTATGGGATGGGAGGCGCTGGGGCCATGGCCGAGCAACTTTCGCTGTTTGGTTCGCCGGAACCGGAGGAAGCTCCGAAGTCCGCGGCCCCTGCTGCCGCCCCGGCGCAGCCCGAGCCCTTAGCCGAACCCGTCGCCGCCTATGCGAGCGTAGTCCTCGACATCCCGACCCGTGCGCTGTCCGAGCCGTTTGCCTACGGCATTCCGCAGTCACTCGCCAACGATGCCCAGATCGGCTCCACCGTCCTAGTTCATTTTGGCAATCGTGCCGCCGCGGGCTACATCGTCGACATTGCGCCCGAGCTGACCGACCTGCAAGGCAACGACGCCCTCGACCCTTCGCGTATCAAGCCTATCGAGGCTATCCTCAGCAAGCCACTCTTTACCGCCGAGGCTGCACGCATTGCGCGCTGGATGAGCCGCGAGTATGTCGCAACGCTTTCCGAGTGCCTGCGCTTGTTCTTGCCCCCGGGTGGAAGCCCGCGCGTGGTCAAGGGCGATGACGGCGTGTGGACCGTTGAGCGCCCCGCCGTCAAACCCATCCAAAACCGCTGGGTCATGCTCACGCCCGAGGGCTTTGACTATACGCCGCCCAAGACCGCCGTTCGCCAGCGTCAGCTCATCGAGGCTCTCCAATGCGGACCGGTCACGACGCGCGACCTCAACCTGCTCTACAACAGTATGTCGGTGACCATCAAGGCGCTCGAAAAACGCGGCGTCGTGGTGGTGGAGGAGCGCCGCGCCTGGCGTGGCTGCAGCGAGCAGACCACGCTGTCCTCGGCGAGCGGTAAGGCCCCGGTGGCGCTCACCAACGGCCAGCGGCAGGCCCTCGCGCAGATTGAGCGTGCACGCCTGGATGCTCACGGCGACGTGGTGCTCGTGGACGGCGTCACCGGTTCCGGCAAAACCGAGGTCTACCTCTCGGCGATTGAGCGCGTGCTGGCGGCCGGACGTTCGGCCTGCGTGCTCGTGCCCGAGATCTCGCTGACGGCCCAGACCGTCGGCCGCTTCCGCTCGCGCTTTGGCGAGACAGTCGCTGTGTTTCATTCGCGTCTTTCTGCTGGCGAGCGTCTGGACCAGTGGGATATGGTCGCCAGCGGTGCCGCGCGCGTGGTCGTGGGCGCCCGCTCGGCGCTCTTTTGCCCGCTCGGTGATTTGGGCCTCATCATCATCGACGAGGAGCACGAGACCAGTTACAAGCAGGGCTCCAGCCCGCGCTACCACGCGCGCGAGGTAGCGGCCGAGATGGCGCGTCGCTATCGCTGTCCGCTCGTGCTGGGCTCCGCCACGCCCTCGGCCGAGGCCCTCGACCGCAGCCGCCGCGGCACGTACGGCGGGGCCACTTGGACGCGCGTCGAGATGCCCGAGCGCCCGGGACACGCCGTGCTGCCCACGGTTCGGATCGCCGACCTGCGCCGCGAGTTCGCACACGGCAGCCGCTCCATGTTCTCTAAACCGCTGATGGAAGGCCTCGAGCGTGTGGTCGAGCGCCGCGAGAAGGCCGTGTTGCTGCACAACCGTCGCGGCTTTGCGCCGTTTTTGATGTGCCGTGAATGCGGCTGCGTGCCCACCTGCAACCACTGCTCCACAGCGCTCACGTACCACGAGCGCACGCACACGCTTCAGTGCCACACCTGCGGATCGTCCTGGCGCGTGCAGCCCTATCCTGCGCCCACGAGTCGCTGTCCTAAGTGCGGCAGCCGCTACCTGGCAAAAATGGGCCTGGGCACGCAGCAGATCGAGGACGCACTTCACCAGATGCTGCCCGACGACGTCGCTATCATTCGCATGGACGCCGATTCCACGCGCGGCAAGGACGCACACAAAAAGCTGCTCGAGCAGTTCGATGCCGCCGATTGCGCCGTGTTGCTGGGCACCCAGATGATCGCCAAGGGCCTCGACTTTCCCGAGGTCACGCTCGTGGGCGTGGTCAATGCCGACTTTGCGCTCAAGCTTCCCGATTTTAGAGCAGGGGAGCGCGCCTACGATCTGCTGGAGCAGGTTGCGGGTCGCGCCGGTCGCGGCGATCGCCCCGGCGAGGTTATCATCCAGACCTATCTGCCTGAGGACCCGGTCATTCGCGCCGTCGCCGAGCACGACCGTTCGATCTTTACCGACTACGACCTGGACCAGCGCCGCGACGCCCTGTATCCGCCGTTCGTGCGCCTGGCCAACATCTTGGTATGGTCGACGAACGCGGACGTTGCGCGGGACTACATCGGTCGCATCGCGAAGCTCCTCAAGCGTCGCTGGCATGCTGCCGCGTCCGACTTTTTGCGGGCGGGGAGCGCCGTGCCCCAGGTGCTTGGTCCGGCTTCGTGTGTAATCGAGAGAGCCAAGGACCGTTACCGCTTCCATCTGCTTGTAAAGTCGCCGGTAGGGTACCATGTCTCTGATGATATCGACGCCTGCCTCAAAGAGGTGGGCTCCGTGCGCGGCGTGAGCGTGAGCGTTGACGTCGATGCCTATGATTTGATGTAACAACCCGAAAGGATGGCCATGGAAGCCAACGGAATCGTACTGTCGCCCGACCCTCGTCTGCGCCAGGAGTGCGCCGTCATCGAGGAGATCACCCCGGCGATTGAGGCGCTTGCCGAGAAGATGAAGAAGATGATGTTCGACAACGGCGGTTGCGGCCTGGCTGCCCCGCAGATCGGTGAGCTCATTCAGCTCGTCACCATCGACTGCGACTACAGCGACAAAAATGACTATGACCCGTATGTGCTCATCAACCCTGTCATTGTTGAGCAGAGCGACCAACTGGTGCCGTTTAGCGAGGGCTGCCTGTCCATTCCCGGCATTAGCTGCGAGATCGAGCGTCCCGATCACGTTGTCGTCGAGGCGTATGACCTGGATGCCAACCTGATTCGCTACGAGGCCACAGGCGATCTGTTCTGCGTGTGTCTGCAGCACGAGATCGATCACCTGCACGGCAATACCATGTTCGAGCGCCTTAAGCCGATGCAGAGGATCAAGGCAGTCAAGGAGTACCAGGACGCCCTGGCCCGCGGCGCTCGACCGGGCGAGACCGAATAGGTTAATTGTCCGTCCCTGGGATGGGGCCCACACATATCATCCCGTGCTCAAGCATTCTCGCTGCGCTGCGAAACTGCGCGCGGGACGATATGTGTGGGCCCCATCCCAGGGACTACGTTGTCGCTCTTCGTTTCGCCCGGGTGCCGTTGGGTCAGGGAGGGGCGTCTTCGCTGATAATTGCTTTGTTGGATGAGCTGCTTTTATGCGGCTCTTTCTTTGTTTTTGGGTATATTTGTTTCTGTTGAATTGTTATTGCGGCTGGGTGCGCTTGCGACCTGGAACGCTTTTTTGTAGCCGTCTCGGCTCGTTATTGAGAGGAGACTATCTTTTATGCGTATTGTGTTTATGGGTACGCCTGCTTTTGCTGTGCCTTCGCTGACTTCGCTTGTTGAGGCTGGGAATGAGATTGCGCTTGTTATTACTCGCCCTGATGCTGTTCGTGGGCGTGGTAAGAAGCTTGAGCCGTCTCCTGTTAAGGCTAAGGCGCTTGAGCTGGGGTCGCCGGTCGTTGAGGCCAATCGTATGACGCCTGAGGTAGTTGAGGCTCTCCAGGCTGCGCGGGCTGATATTTTCTGTGTGGCCGCGTACGGTTGCATTTTGCCTGATGAGGTGCTGCATATGGCGCCGCTTGGTATTGTGAATGTTCATGCTTCGCTGCTGCCTCGTTGGCGTGGCGCTGCTCCCATTCAGCGTGCCATTCTTGCTGGTGATGAGGTTGCTGGCGTTTCCATTATGCGCATTGGGCATGGCGTGGATACGGGCGCTTATTGTGCCCAGGCGTCTACGTCGGTTTTCGGTAAGCATGCCGAGGCGCTCACGATGGAGCTTGGTGAGCTGGGCGGTAAGTTGCTTGCCGATACGCTTCCCTCGCTTGCCGATGGCTCGGCTGTTTGGACCGAGCAGGATGAGTCACTCGTCACGCATGCTGCCAAGATTTCCAAGCAGGAGATGCGTCTGGATCCGCAGATGGCGGCGCTCGATTGCGTGCGTCATGTGCTCGCTTCGTCCGATACCGCGCCTGCCCGTTGCGTGATTGCCGGCAAGTCGGTTCGCGTGCTCGATGCTGCGCCGGCTGATGTGTCGCTTTGCGAGGGTGCTGTTGCCGTCAAGAGCAAGCGTGTTTACCTGGGACTTTCCGATGGCGCGGTTGAACTGCTTGAGGTTAAGCCCGATGGCAAGCGTGCCATGGCTGCTTCTGCCTGGGCTGCCGGACTGCAGGGTGCCGAACTTAGGTGGGGTGTACTGTCATGAGCAAGCTTTCTCCCGCGCGCAAGCTTGCGCTCGATGTGTTGATGGAGGCCGATCGCCGCGGTATGTATGCGCGCGACGTGCTCTCGTCCCGCGCTTCCGCCAAGGCCATTGACCAGCGCGATTCCGCTTTTGCCGCTCGTTTGGCGCTCGGTGTTGCCGCTACGCAGGGTATTTTGGATGAGTTGCTCGATCAGTTTTTGGATAAGCCCAAAAAGGTCGCGCCGCGCGTTCGCATGGCGCTTCGCATCTCGGCCTTCGAGATGCTCTATCTGCATACGCCGGGCCGCGTTGCCGTGAGCCAGGGTGTTGAGCTGGTGCGCAGCGGTGCTAAGTCTGCCGCGGGCCTGGCTAACGCGGTACTGCACAAGGTTGCGGACAACGTGGAGGATTTTGCCACGGCATCTGACGTGGATGAGTCCGAGCGCCGTTTGGTTCGCCTTTCGCGTTTGATGGGTCTTCCTCGTTGGCTGTGCGCTCGTATTATGGCCTCGTTCGATACGCCCGAGGGCGCGCTCAACTTTGCCGGCAATCTGGCTCCTGCGCCGCTTGCTCTGCACGAGAATGCGTTTGCGACCAAGGCCGACCCGTATATCTCGCAGCTCGTTGCGCCTGTCTTTCCGGGCTGCCATGCTCCGGTCGATGCTCAGGTTACGGTTGCGTCCGGCGTGTTTGAGCGTGCTGCCGCGGTTGCCTCGGACCTTAACGCCCAGCTTATCGCTACTGCAGCAACCCGTCCCGGGCGTTGCCTGGAGATTGGCGCCGGTCGCGGCACCAAGACCTATGTGATGATGTGCCAGGCCAAGCGTGCCGGGTATGAGCATCAGCATACCGCGCTCGATCTGCACGATCGCAAGTGCGATCAGAATCTCGCGCGCCTGCATAAGGCGGGTATCTCAGGTGTTCGTACGGTGTCGGGCGATGCCTGCGAGCTCAATGAGGTGCTTACGTCCTTTGACGCGATGCTTGGCGAGCCCGCTCTGTTCGACACGGTGTTTATCGATGCACCGTGCTCTGGCACTGGCACCATGCGCCGTCACCCCGAGATTCCGTGGCGCCTGACCGAGAACGACGTTACTACTGAGCTGCCCAAGCTGCAGCTGACGATGCTCAAGGAAGCAGCCGCGCGCGTGGTTGCCGGTGGTGAGCTTATCTATGCCACCTGCTCGGTTTTTGATGAAGAGAACACGCAGGTCGTG
>CABSMK010000064.1 GCA_902478825.1 uncultured Collinsella sp. | reverse complement strand
TATAAGAGACAGTACCGGTGTTGTCCGCCACATGCGGCTTGTGGTCGTTGAGGTCACTGTGCTCAACGGCAAAACGCTTGAGGGCGAGGATATTCATGGGATCGTCGACCATGCCACGGCGGCAATGCATCTCGCAGGGATGCTCGCACACCAGGCCACAGACGAGCGGTAGCGGGTTGTTCTTGCGGATGACCTTGACGGCGTCGGCATAACGGCCTGCCTCGACGAGCGAGATGTAACCAGGAATGTCGACGTGCGCCGGGCAGCCCGAGACACACGGGACGCGAGCCTCGCGGTCAAAGCCGCAGGAGTGCTCGCGGATGTGGTGCTCAAAATCGTCGCGAAAGCCACGAATAGCCGTGAGTGCCATGGCGCCGGCCTCGTAACCGATGGCGCAGTCACTCGAAAGGTAGATGGTGCGGGCCGTACGCTCGATCAGATTGAGCGTAGACTCATCGGCACGCCCTTCGAGCACATCGGCGAGCAGGTCGCTTAGCGCGCTCAGGCCCACACGGCAGGGAGTGCACTTGCCGCAGCTCTGGGTGGAGCACAGGTTGACGAGCGCCGCCGTAAACTCGACGGGACACGGGGCGAGCGAACTCACCGCCAGACGACGTCCGAGCGCATCGTGCAGGTCGTCCATGACGGCCTGAGCGTGGCTGCGTTCCATTACATGCAGTCGAGCCATAAGATCCCCTCTCACATGGCAGCCCGGAGGCGAGGCCGGGCGAAATTGCTACACGCACAACACTGACCTAAAAAGTTGTTAGGTCTCCACGCAGTTCGGCAGGCGGCATGAAATGTCACCCTCAGCGGTGAAATAGAACATTACCGCAGATAAATGCCATATTTGGTAAAACGCGTTACCAAACGACAATGCCCCGCCCACGCAATCACGTGGACGGGGCATTGCTCTAGGTATGCGGTCAGCGACCCTGTTGCTTTTACTTAAGCTCGGGCCAGTAACCCTTGTTAGCCTCGATCATGTCGTCGAGAACTTCCTTGGCGACCTTCATCGACGGCACGGTCTTGTTCAGCGTGAAGGCCTTGAGCGCCTTCTCGTACGAACCCTCGATCGTAGCCTCGACCACGAGCTTCTCGGAGTTCAGCTGCTGCATCATAAGGCCCTGCTGGAACAGAGGAATGTTGTCGCGGCTGATGACCTCGGGGCCGTTCTTGCCAATGTAGGCAGGCAGCTCGACCATAGCGTCGTAGGGCATGTTGGGGATAGCGCCCTTGTTCTCGCAAATGACCAGGAAGCGCTGCTTGGTGTCGTTCTTCAGAGCGATAGCCAGGTCGGCAATCCAGTCGCCGTGGCTGCCCGCATAGAACGTGCTCTCGTCGATCTCGCCCGCCTTCTCGTAGTGGTCGATGCCGTCGAAGAGGTTCTTCTCGCGCGTCTCCTCAACCTCGTTAGCACGGGTGCGCTCGGGGTTGGAATGCTCGACGAACTCCTTCTGCTGCAGGTAGTAGTTCAGATACGTATTGGGCAGATACTCCGGGAAGCACTCCATGATCTCGTACTCGCCCTTCCAGACGTAGTACCAGCTGCCCTTAGTGTGGCGGTTCTGCTCGGGATGCTCGTCGGCGGTCTCCTCGGGCTTCTTTGCCATGAGCGAGCCCATGCCCTTGAGGTAAGAATCGGGCAGCAGAATCTCATGCTCCTTGATGTACTCGCGCAGCTGCGGGAGCACCTCCTCGCCCTTGTGGCGGATCGAGGTGAACCAACCAAAGTGGTTGAGGCCAAAGTAATCGTACTCAACATCCTTCTTGTCGATATCGAGCGCGGCGCAAACCACGTCGATGATCGCGATCGGCATGTCGCAGATGTTGATGATGCGAGCGTTGGGACGCAGCACACGGCAGCCCTCGGAGACGATGGCGGCAGGGTTGGAGTAGTTGAGAATCCAGTAGTCCTTCTTGGCGTACTTCTCAACGTCATCGATCAGCTCGACCATGGGGAAGATGGTGCGCATGCCGTAGGCAAGGCCGCCGCAACCGCAAGTCTCCTGACCCACGCAGCCGTGACGCAGCGGAATCTTCTCGTCCTGCTCGCGCATGGCGTAGCCGCCCACGCGCATCTGGGCAAACACGAAGCTCGCGTCGGTGAAAGCCGTCTCCTTGTCGGTGGTCACCGTGAGCTTGATGTCCAGGCCAAGGTCCTCGTGCAGAATCCAGTCCACGAGCACGCCAATCTTGCGCTGGCGCTCCTCGTTGATGTCGTACAGACGAATCTCGTCAACGTCGAGCTCGTCCTTGCGCAGGGCGATGGACTTGACGATGCCGGGGGTAAAGGTGGATCCGCCACCACACAGAGTAATGATCATTGTTTACTGCTCCTTCTCAATTGCGTTTTCGACCTTATCGCGCATCTCGGCGACCTTCATGCCAAAGATGATCTGGATATTGTTGCCGTTGCGGTTGATGCCGCTGTTGGGCACGTGGTTAATGAGGTTCTCATCGATGAGATCCGGGTTCTTAACGTTCACGCGGAGACGCGTAAAGCAGTTCTCGAGCTCCTCGATGTTGTCCTTGCCGCCAAGACCTGCGACCAGGTCGGCAATGCCCGCATCGACGCCCTCTGCGGGAGCCGCGGCAACAGCGCCCTGCTTCACCGCGACAGACGCGGCGGCCTCGCCCTCGGCAACGGACTCGGCGAGCTCGGACTCCTCCTCGCGACCAGGCGTGTGAAGGTTGAGCTTCTTGATGAGGAAGGTAAAGAGGAAGAAGTACAGAGCGGCGTTGACGATTCCAAGCACCAGCATAACCGGCCAGTTGGTCTTATCGACACCCAGGACCAGGTTGGAGACCACGATGTTGATGATGCCGCCTGCAGTCGAAGCGGGCACGGAGAGAACCTTGAGCAGAACCAGGAAGATGCCGGAAAGAACCGAGTGAACGACAAAGAGCACGGGAGCGGCAAAGACAAAGAGGAAGTCCATGGGCTCGGTCACGCAGGAGAGCACGGCGGTGATGATCAGCGGGATGATAACGGCTTTGGTCTTGTCCTTGTTCCCCTTGTAAGCGGTGACGATAAAGGCGAGACCGATGCCGATGTAGGGCCACAGGTTGTTGAAGGTATAGCTGTTGAAGTAGGTGCTATCAGAGAAGGGCTGACCCGTCATTGCCATCTCGGCAACACGGATGGGATAGGCGCCGGCGATAACCTGATCACCCAGCGTAAGGGTGCCGCCCACATCGGAGAACTGGAACGGGGTGTAGATGAGGTGGTGCAGACCGGTGGGAACGAGCAGCTTGTTGAGCATGCCGTAGATAAACAGGCCGATGTTGCCCGACTCCTTAATAATGCCGGCGACGGAGGAGATGGCACCCTGAACCGGAGGCCAAACGATGCAGAAGCCAGCGCCCATGATCCAGGAAATGATGATCATGATCAGGAACGGGAAGCGAACGCCCGAGAACATCGAAAGGGCAATGGGGAACTGCTTGTTCGAGTACTTGTTGAACACGGCACCGGTGATGCAGCCCAGGATGATGCCGCCAAACACGCCGGTATCGAGCACCTGGATGCCCATAACGGTGGCCTGACCGGTTCCGGTAAGGCCGAGCATGCCGCTCGCATCGGCAAGAGAGCCGGTGGCGTTGAGCACGATGTTGTTAGCCTGCAGGAACAGGAAGAACGACATCAGGGCGATCAGCGAAGCATGGCCCTTGTTCTTCTTTGCCATGGCGCCGGCGATGCCCACGCAGAACAGAATCGAGAGGTTGTTGATGATAAACATCAGCGACTGATAGACAACGGCGCCCACAAGCTGGAACGGACCGGAGCCCAGTACGGGGACCAAAGCGCAGATGGTCTTGTTGGTCAGAATGATGCCCACGATGAGCAGGATGCCGGCAACCGAGAGATACATCATCGGCTGAACGATCGACTTCGCGAACACCTCCAACGGCGCTTTGAAATTGAACTTCTTTTTTGCGGTCATAGCGGTACTCCCCTTCCTTTTCCGCAAATTAAGACAGATGTGCCCTGGACAAGACCGTGAGCCTTGCCTTATATCAATCGATGTGTGGGCACGTTATGCCTAGAGACCAGGTTCTCCAAGCAGGTTAACAATGTGATATGCGAGATAACTCTTCTCAGCATCGGTAACGACAACGTTATAGGTAGACGACAAGTGGGTGGCTATGGCGTCCGCGCACGAGAATGCGCAGGGATACGCCGTTTCATCGATTCGGAACAGCGCGTCTCCGTTGATTTGCCCTGCCGTAGGATCGAGCGCTCGCTGTGCGAAAAACTGCAGGTGACGAACGAAACGTTCGTAAGGCAGCGAGGTGTCATCGAGGGTCGTAGCATAGCGCTCAGAAACAATCGCGAGCACGTCGCGAACAAGCTGGACCGAAACAATCAAACGATCGGAGCGTTGCGGCATGGTGGCGTTGACGATATGCAGCGTAATGAAACCCTGCTCCTCCTCGCTCATCTGGATGCCCATATACTCCTTGATAATCTGCAGCGCACGGCCCGCAAGTGCATACTCCTTGCGATAGAACTGCTGGATCTCGAGCAGCAACGGATTCTCACAGGAGACGCCCTTGCGCTCACGCTCCAAAGCAAGGCTGATGTGGTCTGCGAGAGCAATGAGAATCTTATCGTTGATATCAACATTGAGCTCTCGACGGAGCATCTGAACGATGTCCTCGGAAATCACGAGGTTGACGGTGGGGATGGACTCCAAAAGATGTGCCAAGCGGTCAATCGTACGCGAATCCTGAGAAGTTCCCTCCTGCAACGCGTAGGTCTTTTCGACCGACGTCTCATCGATGGCATCGCCGGCATGGCGACCAAAGCAGAGGCCTCGACCGATGACGATGAGCTCGGAGCCATCGTCCGAAGTGACCATTGCGACGTTGTTGTTAAAAACTCGCTTGATAACCACGGTACCCACCACAAGAATTTACTCGGAAAGCCAGACGACAGGCTCTTTAACAGCAACAGGGCCGGAAGCATGCTCGCGAAGAGTCGAGTTCTCCGAACGCTCGCACACGATAACGAAGACCGTGGGATCAAAGCCGGCAGCGCGAACCACGTCGAAATCGACCTCGACGAGGGGCTGGCCCGCGTCGACATGGTCACCCTGGGCAACAAGCGCATGGAAGCCCTTGCCCTCAAGTTTAACAGTGTCGATTCCGATATGCAGCATCACCTGAGCAGAGCTGTCGTCGGACATGATGCCCAGCGCGTGCTCAGTCGGAAACAGCGCCGCGACGGTGCCGGAAACAGGAGCGCACACCGTTCCCTCTTGGGGAACCACGGCAACGCCATCGCCCACTGCACGGCTGCTAAAAGCGGGGTCATTGGTATTTTCTAGATGAACAAGCTCGCCGGAAACGGGAGCGAGGATTTCGAACTCGGAAGCCGCAGTCGTCTGCTTATCCGAGCCACCCATAAGGCGAGAAAAGAAACCCATGGTGACATGTCCCTTCATAAATATAGCCCAACCAAAATCAATCGAAAGCGCCCATTGAGACGCTCGCGATCAAAGACTTTGGTTAGGCCCACGTCCGAGGGGACTCGGTAACCTTCCGCATTTCTTTTTACGGGGGTTATTGTAGGCAACAACAAAGCCAGAATAGTCATTATGACCGGTGAGCGGTATTTTTTCTTCGATAAACGGTATTTATGCGGTACTTAGGGACGTTCCTTTTCTGCCGGCACTCGGGAACACTCCTCACTCTGGTGCATTGGGGACAGGTTACTTTGCACCAATCATGAGTTGCGGTGAAATAGGGACTGCAAAGCCGCTCAAAAGGCCAAAACAGTCCGTATTCCACCGCAACTTCAAGACGTTGATGCAGATTAACCTGGCCCCATTGCACCAATTTCGTATGCGCTAGATAAAGAGCTCGCATTCCTTCCGCACGGCGCAAACCTTGCTCAGCATCTGGGAAACAGCGGATAGCTTGTTGGGATCAAGCTTACGAGCGCCTCGCGGACATACGGCAATGCAGCGCATGCAGGAGATGCACGCCTCGCCAGCTGCTCGTTTGGGGTCACCCTTGTCGATAGCACAAACGGGGCACGCCGCGGCGCATGCACCGCAGGAGACACAATCCCCTGTTGCCTCGGGTGCCATGCGGTGACCTCCGGCTTGTTTATAAGGACGATTGCCGAGAATAGAGGGCTCGGATGTATCCTCGGCCAACAGCTTTTGCTGAATTTGCTGCGCAAACTCTGCGAGCTGCGCCGCATCCTGCGCATCCGGACGACCGGCAGCAAACTGTCGCGCGATGGAATGTTCTGCAATGGCTGCAACTGCCGCGATCACCCGGAATCCCGCATGCTTCGCAACGTCCTCCAGCTCTACGAGCGTGTCCTCAAACGCGCGGTTTCCGTATACGCAAACCAAAACAGCCCGAGCCCCGTTGCCGCGCACCATGCCCAACCGGTCAGCCACCACAGCCGGGATTCTACCGGCATACGCCGGCACAGAGATTACGGCCACGTCGTCCTCAGTCATCGAGACAGCGCTGAAATCTAGCCCGCTATCGGTCAGATCGACGGTAACGGTATTCTTGCCCAGTGCCCCGGCCACAAGGCCAGACACCTTCCGCGTTCCACCCGTCGGACTAAACACAATTTCGAATACGCTCATCGAGACACCCTCCCCTACGCCTGGCAACGCGTCAAGCCGCTTTCACATCCAGCCAGAGTATACGGCACGTGGGGTCCCCGTTTTGATGCACCAAGCACCCCAATGCACCCACCCTACGCTGTCTGCCTCTTCGTTTTGTATAAATTACGGTACAGATTGTATATATTTACGGGATACCGCCGTGTTCTCCCGAGGTACCCCATCCTGGCCCGTGCAAAAAACGGAGTATTCTGCAACGTGACCGCGCCAGCACCGCCGCGGGCGGGCAAAACTGCAGGGCGCCGTATCATTTTAAGTCCCGACATGGCGAGAATGACGCGCCCCTGCTCCGGAAAACGGCGAAATCTAACTCAAAACGCTCATAAGGGATATCTGAAGGCCACCGTTGGCAATACCGAATCGTATGCAGCCAACTAGAGCTGCAGAATACTCCAAAAAATGCACGGCGCACCCCATGGGACCCATTGCTGCATGGCAGGAAATAGGTCCTCGGCATCCTCTAGATGCATTCCCGAGGAAATCACATTTGAACTAGCGATCGGATACGACAAACAAAAAGGGCCCCGAGCGTAGTTGCTCGGGACCCTTGGTTCACCTCACGCTAGCGTGCGATGCGTATGTTACTTGCGCTTGCCGCCGCCGTCACCGGGGCGACGGGAGCTGCCGCCGCGCTTGCCGCCACGGCTGTTGCCGTAGCTGCCACGGTTATCGCGACCGCCGGCGCGGCCGCCACGGGAGCCGGCCTGGTTGCCGCCACGCCCGCCACGATAGCCGCCACGACGCTCCTCGCGGGTATCGTCGTAGTTGCGCCAGTCATCGCGACCGGAACGACGACGGTCGCCCGCACCACGCTTGCCGCTACGCGAACCGCGGCCCTCGTCCTCGCGCTCGACACGACGACGGCCACCGCGATCCTCGTCCTCGCGGCGGCGGCGATGTGCCTCGCCCTGGAACTGCTTGGCACGGCGCTCGGCACGGTTGCCGCGCGGGGTCTGCTCGACAGCACCGCCGCGCTCCTCGGCAGCCACCTCGCGGGCCACGCTCTCCACGGCCTCGTCCACGCGAGCCTGAACGCCCTCGCGCACGCGGGCCTTGCCGCCGCGCTTGGGACGGCTCGGACGCTCGCCGTCGCCGCGACGCTCGTCGCGACCGCGGTTGGAACGACCGGCCACATCGCCGTAGTCATCGCCGTTGCGCTTGCCGTCGCGACGCGCCTGCTCAAGCTTCTTCTTGCTCTTGGACTTGCCGCGCTTGGTCTTCTTCTTCACCTTAAAGGCGGCAGGATCGCGCTCGGGGTCAACGGCGGGCGGGTTGGGACCCACGTGCAGGTCGCCGGCTTCGTAAATATCGGCCGTCTTGTCCATGAGCTTCTCGATCTCGTAGAACTCGTCGACGTCCTGCTCGGTCACAAACGTGATGGCCCAGCCCAGCTCACCGGCACGGCCCGTACGGCCAATACGGTGGATGTAGTCGGTCGGCTCGGCCGGCACGTCAAAGTTCACGACGTAGCGCACGTCGCTAATGTCGATGCCGCGGGCGAGAACATCGGTTGCCACCAGCACGTCGACGGTGCCGTCGCGGAAGGCAGAAAGCGCGCGCTCGCGCTGGGCCTGGCTGCGGTTGCCGTGAATCGCGGCGGCCTTGATGCCCTTACGCTCCAGACGACGGCAGCAGCTGTCGGCGCGATGCTTGGTGCGCATAAAGACAATGGTGCGCTCCGGGCCCTCCTTCTTGAGAAACTCGGGCAACAGGTTATTCTTGGCCTCGATGGACACCGGGAACACAAACTGGTCGACGGTGTCGGCGGTCGACGTGGCGGGCGCGATCTCCACGCGGGCCGGGTCGCTCACCAGGTCGGTGATCTCGCCCACGGCCTCCTCGTCGAGCGTCGCCGAGAACAGCAGCGTCTGGCGCTCGGCCGGCGTCTCGCGCACAATGCGGCGGACGGCGGGCAAAAAGCCCATGTCGAGCATGCGATCGGCCTCGTCGAGCACCAGCACCTTGACCTCGTTCAGGTGGCAGGCGCCCTGCTCGATCAGGTCGACCAGACGGCCCGGCGTGGCGACCAGGATATCGCAGCCGTACTTGAGTGCCGCGGTCTGCGGCTTGTAGCTCACGCCACCCACGACGGTCACGGCGACATGGCCGGTGACGTCGGCGATCTTGCTCGCGACCTCGTCGATTTGCTGGGCAAGCTCGCGCGTGGGGGTGATGACGAGCATCACGGGGCCGCGGCCGTTGCCCTCGG
>CABSMK010000063.1 GCA_902478825.1 uncultured Collinsella sp. | reverse complement strand
GAGCACAACCTTGCCAAGGTTGGGGTCGCGGGTTCGAGCCCCGTTGTCCGCTCCAAACGCAACAGCCCGGCTACTACGGTAGCCGGGCTTTTTTGTATCCATCGCATGGGCTCGAACCCGAGAGGGAGCGAGCGTTTTGGGGCGTGGCTGTGGCGTTGTTTGCCGCGAATGTCCGCTTTGGGCGTATCATCGTGGGCATCTCGCATAACCTCGTTGCAAGGGAGATATGCCCCATGGCTACAGAAAAGTCTTCTTCGCGCTCATGGATGTCCGATGCCGCGATCTATCAGATCTACCCGCGCTCGTTTAAGGATTCGACTGGTTCGGGTCTGGGTGATATCGCGGGCATTACCCAGCAGATGGACTATCTTGAGCGGCTGGGTATCGAGGCCATCTGGCTGAGCCCGTTTTACCCATCGCCTCTTGTCGATGGTGGCTATGATGTGGCGGACTACTGCGATGTCGATCCACGTCTCGGCTCGCTTGACGACTTCGATGACATGATCGCTGCGGCTCACGCGCGCGGCATCAGGATTATCGTCGATATCGTGCCCAACCATTCATCCAACCAACACCCCTGGTTCAAAGCCGCTCTTGCCGCCGGCTCCGGATCGCCCGAGCGCGCCCGTTATATCTTCCGCGATGGTCGCGGCGAGCATGGCGAGCTGCCTCCCACCAATTGGAATGCCAACTTTGGCGGCCCCGCATGGACGCGTGTTGCGGACGGTCAGTGGTATCTGCACATGTTTACGCCCGAGCAGCCGGACTTTGACTGGTCATGCCCTGAGGTTCACGCGCTCTTTTGCGACGTCCTGGCGTTTTGGAGCGATCGAGGCGTCGACGGCTTTCGCATTGATGTGGCGCAGGGTCTCGCCAAGGATCTCGACCGCGATGACCTCGACCGGTGGCATCTCGCCGAGGGCGATGACATGGTTGACGACGGCACCCATCCGCTGTGGGACCGCAATGAGGTCCACGAGATCTATCGCGAGTGGCGCCGCGTGTTCGACCGCTATAATCCGCCGCGCAGTGCCGTTGCCGAGGCGTGGGTGCTGCCCGAGCGCCAGTATCTCTACGCGCGTCCCAGCGAGCTTGGCCAGACATTCAACTTTGAGTTTGCCAAGGCCACTTGGACCTATGATGACATGCACACTGCAATCGAGAAGGGCTTGAAGGCAGCCGTCGAATCCGATTCCTCCTCGACCTGGGTACTCTCCAACCACGACGTGCCGCGCGTGGCGACACGCTATGCCCTGCCGCAAATCAAGGCGACGCGCTACCACCAGATTGCGCTCGACTGGCTCTTACGCGACGGGTCGTCTTATGACGAGGACCGTGAACTCGGCGAGCGCCGCGCGCGGGCGGCCCTTTTGCTTGAGCTGGCGCTTCCGGGCTCGGCATACGTGTATCAGGGTGAGGAGCTCGGCCTTTTTGAGGTGGCTGATATCCCGTGGGCTGCACTCGAAGACCCTACTGCGACCAATACGCACGGACCGAAGCGTGAGAAGGGGCGCGACGGCTGTCGTGTGCCCCTGCCGTGGGTGGCGGCGGACGATCCTGCGCATGGCGGATCGTTTGGGTTTTCGCCGGTGAACGCCGATGCGGCGCCCCATCTGCCGCAGCCTGCATGGTTTTCCGATTACGCTGCCGATAGGGAAGAAGCGGACCCGACATCGATGCTTACGCTCTATCGTGACGCCCTCTGGCTACGGCGCAAGCTGCGCGGGTGCGCCAACGATCTTGCGTGGCTTGATCTTGACGGGCGCACCGGTCTTGCGGATGGTGCCGAGGGCGCTGAGGGTGGTGTCATTGCCTATCGCCGCGATAACGGCTGGGCGTGTGTGACGAACTTTGGCGCAGCACCCGTGGAGCTGCCGGCGGGCAGGGTCCTGCTCGCCTCATCACCGCTTGCAGACGGCAGGCTCGCGCAGGACAGCTCTGCTTGGATCATGCTCGGTGAGATGTAAAGACCTCTTGCGGCGAGTTTGCGTTTGCCTGCACCTTCCGTGGCGGCTGATGTCTTCGCGAGGTTCGCGAGGGCGTCGCAAAACTTTTCAAAAAAGTTCTTGCATAGGATGCGGGCATCACGTAAGATTAATCCCCGTAAGCGGACATGGCTCAGTTGGTAGAGCACAACCTTGCCAAGGTTGGGGTCGCGGGTTCGAGCCCCGTTGTCCGCTCCATTTGGGCGTTTAGCTCAGGGGGAGAGCGCTTCCCTGACACGGAAGAGGTCAGAAGTTCAAATCTTCTAACGCCCACCAAATGTTCGCAGCTCAGAGGTTATGTCCTCTGGGCTGTTTTGTTTTATACCGCCAAGCATGCCGGCAAATAAACCACCAAATATTGATCCAAGGCCTGTACACAATGGTCTTCGCATCCCGTAGGGGTGCCGGGCGATTGCATTCGTCCTGGCCGATCGTGACCGCAACATGTTGGTCAAGCATAATCTTTTGGATTCTTTTGGCGTGAGAGACTTGGTTTTGGTAGGATTTGTCAGCGGCTTGACTAAGGGGGTTTTATAACTGCCATGCAGGTAGCCGTGTTGGTAACGTTTTACCGACTTGTCAAATGCCCCTCATTTTTAATGCGTCTGCAAAATGACTAATTGCTTTGACCTGCTGAAACACTATATGTTGTGTTTGACCTAAAAAAAGAATACAGGATATAGATGCCTCTTTGTCGTATGATAGATGGCGGACAGAGAACGAAGACCTTATTCGCCCCATTTGGACACGCCTTTGAGCCGCTTGATCGGCCGCGAGGATTGTCCGCATGAGGGCCTATGGTTTATCGAGAACACAGATTGCGCGACGGCGCCGCAAGACAGGGGCAAGCTCTGCCGGGCATCGTTTGGCTCTGAAGCGCAATGAGACTACGAGGCGAAAGAGGCAAGAGGATGAAGATCATCAAGCGCAGCGGCACCGAGGTTGTCTTTGACATCGATAAGATCGTCAATGCCATCCGCGCCGCAAACTTGGAGGTCGAGGAGAGCTCTCGTCTAACCGACCGTCAGGTGGTTTATGCGGCACAAAACGTTGCCGAGGCATGTGAGAATGCCGGACACACCGTTTCGGTCGAGGAGATCCAGGATTTGGTCGAGGACGAGATCATGCGTCTCGACTGCTACGAGGTTGCCCGCCACTACATCATCTATCGTTATGTTCAGAGCCTGAAGCGCCAGAAGAACACGACCGATGACAAGATCCTGTCGTTGATTGAGTGCAATAACGAAGAGGTCAAGCAGGAGAACTCCAACAAGAACCCGACCGTCAACTCCGTTCAGCGCGACTACATGGCCGGCGAGATCTCCAAGGACCTGACTCAGCGCGTGCTGCTGCCCCAGGAGATCGTGGATGCCCATAATGAGGGCCTGATCCACTTCCACGATTCGGATTACTTTGCCCAGCACATGCACAACTGCGATCTGGTGAACCTGGAGGACATGCTCCAGAACGGCACTGTTATCTCGGGCACGCTGATCGAGAAGCCGCACAGCTTCTCGACCGCTTGCAACATCGCGACGCAGATCATCGCCCAGGTTGCTTCTTCCCAGTACGGCGGCCAGTCCATCTCGCTGACCCATCTTGCCCCCTTTGTTGAGGTGAGCCGTCAGAAGATTCGCGGCGAGGTCGCTCGCGAGCTTGAGGAGCTCGGTGTCTCGGCATCTGCCGAGAAGGTTCGCGAGGTCGTTGAGGATCGCCTGCGCGATGAGATTCGTCGCGGCGTCCAGACGATTCAGTATCAGGTCGTGACCCTTATGACCACGAATGGCCAGGCGCCGTTCGTGACGGTCTTTATGTATCTTAACGAGGCCCGTACGCCTCAGGAGAAGCACGACCTTGCCATGATTGTGGAGGAGACGCTTCGCCAGCGCTACGAGGGCGTTAAGAACGAGGCCGGCGTGTGGATTACCCCGGCATTCCCCAAGCTTATCTATGTACTCGAGGACGATAACGTTCACGAGAATTCCCCGTACTTCTACCTGACCCAGCTGGCTGCCAAGTGCACCGCCAAGCGCATGGTGCCCGACTACATCTCCGAGAAGAAGATGCGCGAGCTCAAGCTGTCGAAGGGCGAGAGCGCCGGCAACGGCGATTGCTACACCTGCATGGGTTGCCGCAGTTTCCTGACGCCCGATCGCTCGGGCAACGGCTTTAACAATGTTGCCAACGCGCTGAACTATGACCCGACCAAGCCTAAGTACTATGGTCGCTTTAACCAGGGTGTTGTAACCATTAACCTGCCCGATGTCGCGTTGAGCTCGCACCAGGATATGGACAAGTTCTGGAAGATCTTCGATGAGCGCCTTGAGCTGTGCCACCGGGCCCTGCTGTGCCGCCATGAGCGCCTGATGGGCACGCTTTCGGATGCCGCGCCGATCCTTTGGCAGTACGGCGCCCTGGCGCGCCTTAAGAAGGGTGAGACGATCGACAAACTGCTCGTGGGCGGCTATTCCACCATCAGCCTGGGTTACGCCGGTCTGTATGAGTGCGTCAAGTACATGACGGGTCACAGCCACACCGAGAAGGAGGGCACGCCGTTTGCCATGGCCGTCATGCAGCACATGAACGACAAGTGCGCGGAGTGGAAGGCTGCGAGCGACATCGATTTCTCGCTGTACGGCACGCCGTTGGAGTCGACGACCTACAAGTTCGCCAAGTGCCTGCAGCGTCGTTTTGGCATTATCCCGGGCGTGACGGACAAGGGCTACATCACTAACAGCTATCACGTCCACGTGTCCGAGGAGATCGATGCCTTCGACAAGCTTAAGTTTGAGGGCATGTTCCAGCAGCTTTCGCCGGGCGGTGCTATCTCCTACGTCGAGGTTCCCAACATGCAGGACAACCTCAAGGCTGTCATTCGCGTGATGCAGTACATCTATGACAACATCATGTACGCCGAGCTCAACACCAAGAGCGATTACTGCCAGGTGTGCGGCTACGACGGCGAGATCAAGATTGTCGAGGATGATGGCAAACTGGTGTGGGAGTGCCCCAACTGCGGCAACCGCGATCAGGAGAAGATGAATGTCGCCCGTCGTACGTGCGGCTACATCGGTACCCAATTCTGGAACCAGGGTCGAACCGAGGAGATCCGCGACCGCGTACTGCATCTCTAATACCGCTCCGGGGCTGAGCCGAGAGGGCCGCTTGGGCATTTGCTCGCTATTTCGGACAGTCCTGCGCAAGACGAAGGCCACATTAAGTGGCCTTCTTTGCGTGCGGAACTCATATCGAGCAAAAGCCCAAGCGGCCCTCTCGGCTCAGCCAAGTTGACGTAGCTGAGATGCAGCATGCGGTCTGCTCACTCCTCGAAGTTCTTAGCGGAAATGAGTTGACTTGCAACAACGCTTTGCTTGCGATGGCGGTTGGGCTGCAACACAGTTTTTATTGGACCTCGAACCCTATACTCGATGTTCGCTTCGTTCATTGAGTTACCCTTTGCATGAGGCCGGGACATATCGTCCCGCCCGCAGTTTCGCAGGCCGCAGGCCGAGAATGTTTGAGGACGGGATGATATGTCCCGGCCTCCCGGGAGAGTTACCTATGAACTACGCGAACATTAAGTATTTCGACATTGCTGATGGGGAAGGTGTTCGTACTTCTCTGTTTGTGAGCGGGTGCCGTCGTGGGTGCAAGAACTGCTTTAACTCTGTTGCGTGGGATTTTGCTGCGGGCGAGCCCTTTGATCGCACCGTCGAGGACAAGATCATCGAGAGTCTCGACCATCCCTTTATCGATGGCCTGACGATTCTGGGCGGGGAGCCCATGGAACCCGAGAACCAGGCGGGACTCGTTGATTTTATTGAGCGTGTTCGTGCCACTTATCCTGTGGGGTCGGGGAAGACCATTTGGTGTTTTACCGGTGACGTGCTCGAGGAACTTATGCCGGGCGGTCGTCACTATACCGAGGCGACGGAGCGCATTCTCGCCTGCCTCGATATGTTGGTGGACGGTCCGTTCGTTCAGGATCTGTACGATATCTCGTTGCGCTTTAGGGGCTCGAGCAATCAGCGCGTGATTGATATGAACGCCACGCGTGCCCGTGCCGAGCGTGAGAACATTGCGCTTTGCGACGCCGTGGAGCTTTGGCGGGACGATCCGGTCTATTCGACCCATACTATGTAGGTGGCAGAGGTTGCGTGCCGGCGTGGTACCATAGCGCGAACGCTAAATCGAAAAAAGTGAGGCCCAGATGGTCGATCAGGAAAAAGTCGAGACTGCCATTAAGCTGCTGCTTGAAGGTATAGGCGAGGACCCAACTCGTGAGGGCTTGCTGGAGACTCCGGCACGCGTCGCCCGTATGTATGGCGAGATTGCCGGCGGTATGGACCAGAGTGCCGAGGAGCACCTATCCAAAACTTTTGCCGTCGCTTCGAACGATTTGGTTATCGAGCGCGACATTACGTTTTACTCGCTGTGCGAACACCATCTGCTGCCGTTTTATGGCAAGGCTGCGATCGGCTATATCCCTAACGGTCGCGTGGCGGGCCTGTCTAAGCTTGCTCGCACGGTTGAGGTCTATGCCCGTCGTCTGCAGCTGCAGGAGCAGCTGTGCGCACAGGTTGCCGATGCCCTCATGGAGTATCTTGCTCCCCAAGGAGCGATTGTGCTGATGGAAGCCGAGCACATGTGCATGACCATGCGTGGCGTGCAAAAGCCCGGCACCAAGACCGTGACGCTCGCTCGCCGCGGTGTCTTTGAGACCGATTCGGCGCTCGAGGAGCGGTTCTTTAGGATGCTGGGCCGCTAACCATGAGAGTCGTCAACGACTTTACATCGAAGACCGATGAGGGGACACCGCGTCGCGGCTTTATGGCTTCGGGCCTGACTCCTTTTGGCGCCATGCCTCGCATTGATTACATTTGTGCCAACGGGCTGTTCCGGCGGCACCTGGGCAACATTGCACAGTTGGAATCGGGGCGCATCTTTTGCCGCCACGGTATTGACCATCTGCTGGATGTCGCGCGCATTATGTGGATTAAGAATCTCGAGGAAGAGCTCGAATTTGACCGCGAGGTCATTTACGCCACGGCGCTTCTTCACGATATCGGCAAAGATGAACAGTATGAATCGGGTATATCCCATGATGTTGCAAGCGAGCGCGTCGCCGATGCGATTCTCGGCGGCATGCCCAATGACGTGGCGTTTGAGCCGGCCGATGCCGCAGCCATTAAGACGGCCATTCTGGGCCATCGAAAGCTGCGCGTGAACAGCCAACCGCTTGAGCGCCTGCTCTATGCAGCCGACAAAGCGTCGCGCGCCTGCTTTGCATGTCCCGCGCGCAATGCTTGCAACTGGAGCGATGATAAAAAGAACCTGTCGATTCGCGTGTAGTTAGTTTGCGCGGTCGGGGTTCTAAACGAAGGAGACGATCGCGATGAGTAACAAAAAACTGCCCGAGAATGCAACTAAGACTGAAGGTGCCGAGCTCGCTCGCCGTGGAAGGGGCGAAATATCCACCGCAACGGCGGTGCCCCACGTGAGCTATGACGATCTGCGCCATGCCGATCGCATCACCGTTGAAGGACTTGAGGTTTTTGCTAACCACGGCGTGTATCCCGAAGAGAACGCGCTGGGCCAGAAGTTCATTGTGTCCTTGGTGCTCTATGCCGACCTGCGTGCAGCGGGGGAGCACGATAGCCTGGACGCCTCGATTGACTACGGCTCGGTGTGCCACGATGTCGATGGTTATCTGCGCGAGCATACGTTTAAGCTTATCGAGGCTGCAGCCGAGGGTGTAGCCCAGATGCTGCTGCGTCGTTACCCCCTGCTGCTTGGCGTGCGTGTTAAGCTCGATAAGCCTTGGGCACCCGTCGGTCTTCCCCTGGCAAGTTGCGGTGTCGAGATCGAGCGCGTGCGCTAACCGGCCCTACAGCTCGTTGGCAGGCGGTTTTTTGAGCCGCTGCGACAGAGCCCTATTGTTGGGGCAGTACGTGTCGAGCAGGGCGTGAAACCGCTGATTGTGGCTTGGCTCGAGCAAGTGGACGAGCTCGTGGGCGACAACCATGTCGAGACATTCGACGGGGTAGGCGGCGAGCTCGCGCGCGATGCGAATGGCGCCGGTTTTGGGCGTGCAGGAACCCCAGCGCGTCTTCATGCTGCGTACGGAAACGCGGGAAACGGCGACACCCATTGCGATTTCGTATGCATGCACCATATCGCGCAGCTCCGTGGTGACCTCGGAGGCATAGAGCTGGTCGATGTGGGCTTGGAGCTCATCGGACGTTAGGTCGTCGAGGATTGCGTGCCGCTTGGCCTGTAGGCCTTCGTCCGATTCATCGGTACCCATAAAACTTGCGAAGGTGGCCTGCTTGGGTCGCGGTGCGGGTGATGCAAAGTTGTGATCGAGTGCGTCCTGTACCGTGATGGGCTTGCCCCAAAGTGCAATGATGGACGAGGGACTGAGCGGCTCTCGCACTGTCGCCTGACGTTGCTCACGCTGGGCAAGTCGGCTGATAATCCAGGCGCTGTTGCGCTTCACAAACGCTTCGATACGCTCGCGGCTGGCGCCGAGCGGTGCGCTGGCGTGGACCTCACCGCTCGATGTGACACGTAGGTTGAAGTTCTTGACGCGCTTTTTGGTAATGACGACGGGGATGGGCGTCCCATCCGGTCGGGATACGGAAATCGTAAACTGCTGCGTCAAAAGCGGTCCTTTGGATTGGGGACGGGCCGGCATGTCGACCGTTCGGCATGCCGGCCCGCTCAAGGGATGTGAAATTAATAGCGCTCAAAGAAGGCAAGCGCGTTGTCGCTGCAGAGCTTTTGCATCACGGTCTTGCCAAAGTGCTTGGAGAGCATGTTCTGGAATTCGGGCATCTTGCTGGCATCGGAGAGGAAAGCGGGCACCGTGGCACCGTCCCAGTCGCCGCCGAGCGCGATGGCGTCCTCGCCGCCCAGGTCGAGCCAGTGCTCGATATGTGCCGCCAGCTGGTCGAAGGTGACGTCTGCGGCGGTTTTGTCGGTTGCGTCGTTGGAAAGGAACTCGCTGCAGTAGTTGAGGCCGACGATGCCGCCCATGTCGCGAATGGTACGGAACTGGTCGTCGGTAAGGTTGCGCTTGACGCCGCAAACCGCACGGGAGTTGGAGCTGTCTCTTATACACATC
>CABSMK010000062.1 GCA_902478825.1 uncultured Collinsella sp. | reverse complement strand
CGAAAGGGCGCTGACCTTCTGGTCGCGCCCTTGAAGTTGAACGTCAGATTGTCCAAATGCGGCCCGCGCAGCGTCGAGCAGTTACGGCGTTTGGTAAAACGCCGTAACTAACGTGCTCCGTACTGCTCGTAGTAGGCGTCGATGGCGGTCTTGAGCTCGTCGTCGATGACAACCTCGCCGTCGATCTCGTGGTTGTAGAGGGTCTCGACGACCTCGGCCATGGAGACGATGCTCGCGACGGGGAAACCGTACTTGGCCTCGATCTCCTTCTGCGCGGTGGTCACACCGCCCTTGCCGACCTCCATGCGGTTGAGGGACACGATCAGGCCCTTGATCTCGACATCGGCAGCAGCCTTGACCTTGGGATAGGTCTCGTCGATGGACTTGCCGCTGGTGGTAACGTCCTCGACCATGACCACACGGTCGCCGTCCTTGGGCTCATAACCCAACAGGTTGCCCTTATCGGCACCGTGGTCCTTGGCCTCCTTGCGGTCGCAGCAGTACTTGACCTCCTTGCCGTACAGCTCGTGGTAGGCAATTGCGGTCACGACGGCCAGCGGAATACCCTTGTAGGCCGGTCCAAACAGCACATCAAAGTCGTCGCCAAAGTTATCGTGGATGGCCTGGGCGTAATACTCGCCCAGCTTCTTGAGCTGATAGCCCGTCACGTAAGCGCCGGCGTTCATAAAGAACGGGGACTGACGGCCGCTCTTGAGCGTAAAGCTGCCGAACTTAAGGACGTCGGACTCGACCATAAACTTGATGAACTCTTGCTTGTAAGCCTCCATGCGGGCTCCTCTCGTAATCGCGTACGTGCCTTCCAGTTTAGCGCAGGCGAAGCGTCGATGCGGGCGCGCTTTGGGGCCACGGCATTCTGTAAAGGCTTTGTCAGGGGGAATGGTTTTCCGAACAATGGGGTTGACATGTCAAACCCCCTCATCAAGAATACGGGCGGATTAAAAAGGGGTACGAGATACCCAAAGTGCGCTGCGCTCAGCCTTTAGGAGGTGTGCCATGGAAGGCAGTCCTAGTCGAAAAACCTGCATGTCGCCCTCGGCACGCCGCGAGGACTCCGCACACGCATAAACGCCACCGGCAGATCGCCAAAACCACCGCAAAGCGCGCTGCACCCTTTGTGGGCTCAAGAGCTTGACGTGAGCGACATCTAGGTTTTTTGAAGCAAATACGACACGTACGCTAACTCCCCTCAACAAGGAGGACCCTATGCTGATGCTCAAAACCGTCACGGTACTCGAAGCCATCTCCAAGCGCCGCCGCACGGCGCGCCCTGCCGCTCATACCGGCCTGTCCAAGAACACCATATTCGCCGCCACCCATAGTGCCGAGGACGCCCTCGTACTGCTTGACGCCACGGCAAACGGCCTCACCGTCGAGCAGGCAACTGAGCGCCTGAACGCCGTCGGCCCCAACACCATCGAGGCAACGACCAAAACGCTCGCCCGCCGCATCGCTGACGCGTTCATCGATCCCTTCGCCGGCATCCTCGCCGCGCTCGCACTGGTCTCGCTCTACATCGACGTGCTCGCCGTGCCCGAACCGCAGCGCGACCCCTCCACGGTCATCGTCATCGGCACTATGCTGCTGGTATCGGGCGGCATGAAGTTTATCCAGGAAGCCCGCAGCGGCAATGCGGCAGAGGCCCTCAAGGACCTGGTCTCCAACACTTGCACCGCCCTGCGCGACGGCGGGCGCATCGAGATCCCCTTCGACGAGCTCGTCCCCGGCGATGTAATCCGTCTCTCTGCCGGCGATATGGTGCCGGCAGATGCCCGCATCATCACCGCGCGCGACCTGTTTGTGATCGAGTCCGCACTCACCGGCGAGAGCGAGGCCGTCGAGAAGACCACCGCCGCCACCGTCGTCGAGGGCGCTGACGGCTCCGCACTGCCACTCTCTGCCTGCAAGAACATCGTCTTTACCGGCACCTCCGTGCAAAACGGCGCCGCCATGGCGCTTGTCGTTGCCACAGGCTCGGACACCTACCTGGGCGGCATCGCCAAGATGCTCAACGGGCGCGGCGAAAAGAGCGCGTTTGACCGCGGCGTCTCGAGCGTCTCCATGTTGCTCGTACGCCTCATGCTCGTTATGGCGCCGGTCGTCTTTGCCATCAACGCCGCCACCAAGGGCAACGTCATCGACGCGCTGCTGTTCGCCACGAGCGTGGCCGTGGGCATCACGCCGCAAATGCTTCCCGTCATCGTGACCACGAGCCTATCGCAGGGCGCCAAGGACCTCGCCCGTCGCCAGGTTATCGTCAAGGAGCTGCCGGCGATTCAAAACCTCGGCGCGATGGACGTCCTGTGCTGCGACAAGACCGGCACCCTCACCGAAGACCGCATCGTGCTCGAGCGCTATCTCAGCACCGACGGCAACGAAGACGCGCGCGTGCTGCGCCATGCATTTTTGAATAGCTTCTTCCAAACCGGCCTCAAAAACCTTATCGACCTGGCCGTAATCGACCGTGCCGATGTGACGCCCTCGGCCGTCGTGCCCGATTCTATGCTGGGCCAGAGTCTGCGCGACCGCTATACCAAGGTCGACGAGGTTCCCTTCGATTTCTCGCGCCGTCGCCTGAGCGTAGTTGTCGCCGACGCCCAAGGCAAAACCCAGATGGTTACCAAGGGAGCTGCCGAGGAAATGCTCGAGATCTGCTCCTTTGTCGAGATCGATGGCATCGCTCAGCCGCTCACCGACGAGAAGCTCGCCCAGATTCGCAAGCAGGTCGCCGGACTTAACGCCGAGGGTCTGCGCGTGATTGCCGTGGCGCAGAAGACCAATCCGCGCTGCGTGGGCGAGTTTGGCATCGCCGACGAGTGCGACATGGTGCTGATGGGCTTTTTGGCCTTCCTCGATCCGCCCAAAGCAAGTGCCGCGGGCGCCGTCGCCACCCTCGAGGCCAAGGGCGTGGCGGTCAAGGTCCTAACCGGCGACAACGACCGCGTCGCCGCCACCGTCTGCGAACAGATTGGTATCGATGCGAGCAACGTCTTGCTCGGCTCCGAGATCGATGCGCTCGATGACGCCGAACTTGCCGAGCGCGCCGAGAAAACCCACCTCTTCGCCAAGCTCTCGCCGCTGCAGAAGGCGCGCCTGGTACGTGTCATGCGCGAGATGCTCGGCCACACCGTGGGCTTTATGGGCGACGGCATCAACGACGCCGCCGCCATGCGTGCGAGCGATTGCGGCATCTCGGTCGATTCGGCCGTCGACATTGCCAAGGAATCCGCCGATATCATCTTGCTTCAGAAGGACCTGGGCGTGCTCGAGCGCGGCATCATCGAAGGCCGCCGCACTTACGGTAACCTGCTCAAGTACCTCAAGACCACGGTGAACTCCAACTTTGGCAACGTGCTGTCCGTGACCGTCGCGAGCCTGTTCTTGCCGTTTTTGCCCATGAGCGCCCTGCAGCTGGTGCTGCTGTCGCTGGTCTACGAGATCGTGTGCATCGCGCTGCCGTGGGACACCGTCGATGACGCCTGGACTGCCCGCCCGCGCGCCTGGGACGCCGCGTCCATCAAGGGCTTTATGCTCGAGCTGGGCCCCGTGAGCTCGCTGTTTGACATCGTGACCTTCGCTGCGCTCTTCTTTGTGGTGTGCCCCGCCGCCGTGGGCGCGAGCTGGGCCGAGCTTGCCGCCGCGGGCAACGTCACGGGTATGGCGACCTTCGCCGCGATCTTCCAGAGCGGCTGGTTTGTCGAGTCCATGTGGTCGCAGACGCTCGTGATCCACATGCTGCGCTCGCCGCGCCTGCCGAACCCGTGCGACCACGCCGCCCCCGCGCTGTGCGTGCTCACCGTCCTGGGCTTGGCGCTTGTCACTTGGCTGCCGGCAAGCCCCATCGCCGATGCGCTGGGCCTCATGCCGCTGCCGCCGAGCTTCTTCGCGCTGCTCATCGGCATTGTTGCCGCCTACATCGCGCTCACTCAGCTGGCAAAGCGCCGCTACATTGCACGCCACGGCGAGCTGCTGTAGCAAGCAGACGGAAAACACCCTGCCAGTTGCCGTTGCCACTACCACGGCTGCCGACGCCGCTGCCGTTGCCTCTGCCGCTGCCGCAATCTATCCCCTCAGCAATTGCGGTGAAATAGTTCCTGTTTAAAGCCGCGTGACTTTAATTTAGGGACTATTCCACCGCAACTTATTGGGAAATTAGCTAGTCCTTGGGCGTCCAGGACCAGAAGAAGTTGATAAGGGCCACACGCGAGGCGGTATCGGTCTTCTTGTTGATTGAGGAAATGTGGCGATAGAGCGTGGAGCGCGAAAGGAAGAGCGTTGTGGCGATGTCCTGAACGCTCTGGTCCGAAACGACCAATACCTCAAGAATATCGCGCTCGCGCTCTGTAAGCCCAAAGGTGGCGACGAAAGCATCGAGGCGTTCATCGGACGTGAGCTCCGCTGCCTCCACGGGCTCGGGGTCGGAGCATGTGGGCGCAAGATCCCCACCAAGATCGTCGGTGGCAAGCGGCAGGCCATCCTGCATCACGGCATCATCGGCTCGTTGCCCCAACTGCCCCAGCAGCGTAATCGCAATGCCCACAAACATCACGAGCGCCGCACCGACCGCAGCCAGCACGTTTTGACTCGAGATGATCGCCACCGCCGGCGCCGTCACGAGCATCGAGCACACGTTGTTGACGACGCGACCCATGCACGGCCAAAAATATGACCAGCGCGCATAGAGCGAGACGGCGGCATATTTTGTGGTAAAGAACACCACGAAAAAGCCCGAGCCCAGATAAAAGATGATCGTGGCAGCAAGCTCGTTGCCGCCATTACCATCGACGATGAGCACAAAGAACGAAAGCGTGGACAGTATGGCGGCACATGTCATGCCGATATTCATATACGAGCGGCCGTGCAGGTCAAATAGTGCGCCAGCGACCAACGAGCTCACGACAAGCAGCAGGCGCGGCCAATCGCCCAAATCGACGGCTCCGACAGCATGCAGGGTCGTGAAGCCCGCGTTGAGAGCGGCGAATACGCTGGAAAGATACGCCGTCGCCACGGTCAGGCGAACTACGGCGCGACGGAATGCCGCCTTTGCCTCGGGATCGTCATGCCACTTGGCGCCATATTCCAGAGCATCTACCGAAAGCCCGGCAGCACTGGGTTCAAAGTTGGGATCGGACTCGTCGCGCAGCTTGGCGCGTCGAGCACCGTGGAGCAACGCCACCTGCGCGATCGCACAGACGACCAGAACAGCCTGCTGAGGAATGCCGACAGGCATCACCATGTGGTTGAGAACCTGCACCAGAACGCCCATGGCGTAAGAAAGTGCAGCGGCGCGCGCCAAGCAGGGCGTTCGCGCAAAGCGCCTCGCAAAATTTGCATGGGCAGTCGATCCGCAGTAGCCCAGCGCGCAGCACGCCACCAAACCGCCGGCAATTACCACCTCAACCTGAACCGCCATAATCAACAGCAGCAATGCCGCCACCAGCAAAACGCCCGTGACGTCACTCGTTGCGTCGATAGCATGGGGACGGCGATAGTACAGAATGGGACGCACAAAAAAGCCAATCACGCTCGCGCCGATGACAAGGCTCTCATAAATAACGACCTCGTTCGGAGACACGAACTCGGCCATGCGCACATCAAAAAGATACTCGCACGCCAAAAACGTGAAGAAGAACAGCGCCAGGCATATAATCTCCCGAATGCCCCGACGCAAATATGCGGTTGTGTCTCCCATGCCCCTCACGGTTAACCCCCCGGCCGCTCAATTGTCTGGAATCTATTTTAATAAAGAATCAATCTCAATATCAAAGCCAAGCTCGAAATGCTGCCAATTCGACCCCAGTCGTCCACATCACGCCGCGATTTT
Source organism: uncultured Collinsella sp. (assembly GCA_902478825.1). Taxonomy (GTDB): domain Bacteria; phylum Actinomycetota; class Coriobacteriia; order Coriobacteriales; family Coriobacteriaceae; genus Collinsella. Next base: position 3,419 of record CABSMK010000062.1, on the reverse strand, counting down.
GAGCCGCATGGACCAGATGGGGCACGCGCGACCTCTAGCTCGGCAAGGAGTGTCTCCAACTGCCACTCATTTAAGTACGTCCCCAATGAGTACCTTCGGCAAAGAGTGTCCCCCGCGACTAGTCGTTTAAGAACGTCCCCAATGACTAGTCAAAAATGGGCCATGTGTCCCAGTTGTGGAGACTCCTTGAGCCGTCTGGGTATCGCGAAGAATCGCACACTCCCCCATCATCAAAAGTGACACACGCTACCTGTTGATGGGAGGCAGCCATGGGCTTCTTTGACAAGATGTTCGAGAAGAAAGAGTGCGCGATTTGCGGTACCGAGCTGGGACTTCTAGGTAAGACAAAAATCAATGAAGGCTACCTGTGCAAAGAGTGCGCCGGCAAGCTCTCCCCCTACTTTCACGGCTATCGCTCCAGCACCGCGGGCGATATCCGTGAGCAACTCGCCTACCGCGAGGCCAACGCCGAACGCCTGTCTTCGTTCAACCCCACGCGCACGCTTTCTGCCGGGCGCACCAATATTATGCTTGATGAGGACGCGGGCCTGCTGATCATCACTTCGCAGAGCCGCTGGCGCGACGCCAATCCCGACATCATCGAGTTCTCGCAGGTACTCGGCTGCGATATGGATATCGACGAGCAACGCACCGAGATCTATCGCGAGACCAAGGACGGCGAGCGCGAGAGCTACAACCCGCCGCGCTACGACCTGGATTACGACTTTAATCTGACCATCCATGTCAACACGCCGTACTTTACCGAGATCAACCTGCGCGTGAACGACTCCACCATCGATCAGCGCGGCTCCATCGAATACCGCGAGGCCAAGCGCCAGGCAACCGAGGTCCGCGATGCGCTGGTGCAGCTGCGCCAGGAGACGCGCGACAGCGTCGTGGCCGCCAAGGCCCCCAAGACCGCGGTGACCTGCCCCTTCTGCGGAGCCACCACCATTCCCGATGCCAGCGGGCGCTGCGAATACTGCGGCGGCGCCATCGGCGCATAGCCCCCGGCACGGAAAGGACCGATCATGGCCTTCGAGAGCGTTAACTATCAGTGCCCTGCCTGCGGTGGCCCCTTGCATTTTGCAAGCGCCGAGCAAAAGCTCGTCTGCGACTACTGCGACTCGCGCTTTGAAGTCGAAGAAGTCGAGGCCCTCTATCGCGAGCGCCAGGACAAGGCCGACGCCAAAGCCGATGCGGCAGCCGCAACGCCCAAGCCCGTCGCCGACGACGCGGTGCAGGAGCTTGCCCAAAACGCCGGCTACATCTGCTCGTCGTGCGGCGCCGAGCTCGTGTCCGACGGCACCGTCGCCGTCACCACCTGCCCGTACTGCGGCAACTCCGCCGTGGCGCCCGGTCAGCTCTCGGGCGACTTCTCGCCCGACCTGGTGATTCCGTTTAAGCTCGGGCGCGACGACGTCACGGCCGCACTCAAGGAGCACTACAAGGGCAAGATCTTGCTGCCCAAGAGCTTTGTCACCGGCAACCACATCGACGAGGTCCAAGGTGTCTACGTGCCGTTTTGGCTCTACGGCGCCCGCGTGGATGGCGAAGTGTACTTTGACGCGACCAACGAGACCGTGACCGAGGAATCCGACCGCACCGTCACGACCACCGACCACTACGATGCCTATCGCAAGGGCAATATCTCGTTTAAGCGCGTACCCGTCGACGGATCATCCAAGATGCCCGACGGCCACATGGACGCCATCGAGCCGTTTGACTACGACGCACTGCGTCCGTTCTCGGTCGCATATATGCCCGGCTACATCGCCAACCGTTACGACGAGGACTGCGAGACCTGCAAGGCGCGCGCCGAGCGCCGTATGGAAGAAAGCACAATCTCGGCCCTGCGCGAGACCGTCGTCGACGAATACGACGATGCCACGGTCGAAAGCAAGCAGCTCGACTACACCTGGGAAGACAGCGACTACGCCCTGTTCCCCGTCTGGATGCTCTCCACCTCGTGGAACGGCAAGAGCTACCTGTTTGCCATGAACGGCCAGACCGGCCGCTTGGTCGGCGAGCTCCCCTGCTCCAAGCCCAAGCTCGCCATCGCCTCGGTGCTGTTCTTTATGATCGGATTTATCCTCTCCCAGATTCTCTTTATGGGGGAATACGCCTTCGATCCGGATTACCTCACCTTTGATATCGAGGGCATCCTCATCAACATCATCGCGCCGCTGATCATCGTGATTATCGGAGACGTGCTACTGGTAGGCCAGCTCAAGACGGCCAACGAAGCAACCTGTGCCGATGAGTATTGTGGCGAGCTCGACCTGACCGAGAAGCACGACACCTTCAGCCACACCGAGACCACCGTTGTCATGAAAGACGACAAGGACGACTAAGCAATCCAACCAATACCACCCGGCCTTTGACGAGAAAGGAAGATCACCATGGGACTCTTGAAAGCTGGATTGGGAGCTGCCGGCGGCGTCATGGCCGACCAGTGGAAGGAATTTATCTATTGCGAATCGATGCCCGCTGACGTCTTGGCCTGCAAGGGCAGCAAACGCACCGGTGGCCGCAGTTCCAACACGCGCGGCGAGGACAACGTCATCTCAAACGGCTCGGTCATCGCCGTCAACGACGGACAGGGCATGCTCGTGGTGCAAAACGGCAAGATCATCGAAGTCGCGTTGGAGCCCGGTGAGTTCGTCTTCGATACCGGTAGCGAGCCGAGCGTCTTTAGCGGCAACCTGGGCGATTCCATCAAGGAGACCTTCGCCAATATCGGCAGCCGCTTTACCTTTGGCGGCGACGCGGGCAAGGACCAGCGCGTCTATTTCATCAACACCAAGGAGATCATCGGCAACAAGTACGGCACCGCCTCGCCCGTGCCCTTCCGCGTGGTCGATAACAACATTGGCCTGGACGTCGACATCTCCGTGCGCTGCAACGGCGAGTATTCGTACCGCATCACCAACCCGCTGCTGTTCTACACCAACGTATGCGGCAACGTGACCGATAGCTACACGCGCGACAAGATCGACAGCCAGCTTAAGTCCGAGCTGCTCACCGCTCTGCAACCCGCCTTTGCCAAGATCTCGGAGATGGGCATCCGCTACAGCGCCATCCCCGGCCACACCACCGAGCTCGCCCGCGCGCTCAACGAGGTCCTCTCGGCCGACTGGCGTGACCTGCGCGGTGTCGAGATCGTGAGCTTTGGCGTCAACTCCATCGCCGCCTCGCAAGAAGACGAGCAGATGATCAAGGACCTGCAGAAGGCCGCGGTCATGCGCGATCCCACCATGGCAGCCGCCAACATTGCCAGCGCCCAGAGCGATGCGATGCGCGCAGCAGCCGCCAACCCCAACGGCGCGATGGCCGGCTTTATGGGCATGGGCATGGCAGGTGGCATGGGCGGCATGAATGCCAGCCAGCTGTTCGCCGCCGGCCAGGCACAGCAGCAG
>CABSMK010000061.1 GCA_902478825.1 uncultured Collinsella sp. | reverse complement strand
CAGCGTCAGATGTGTATAAGAGACAGGGGCTTGACGGTGACGGCGCTGCCGCCCACCAGGGCCATGATCGGCGCGGTGCCGGCCTCGCCCTGGGCGATGGCGTCGTCGTCGGCGACGATGAGCCAGTAGCCGCAGGGTAGCTCGGCCGCTGTGCCCGCGTTAAGGGCCACGGACACGGCACCAGAGCTCTGGAGGGAACGAGCGAGCTGTGCGCTCAGCGCGCTCGTAAGGTGGGAATCGGTGTTGAGCCACTCGGCAGCTTCCTGCGCGGTGGCCTGGGAATTGGGCACGCCGGCGCTGTGCAGCACAGGCAGCGCGGCGTCGCGCGCGGTGCCGCTTGCCCAGACGAGATCGGTGGCGATCTTGGCGTCGCCGTCGCCGTCGACGACGTTGGCGCTAAAGATCTGGTAGGCGTCGTAGCTGCGCGCTACGTTGCCGCTCACCGTGATGGAACCGGTCGAGGTCGGCGCGGCCTGCGCGGAAGCGGGGAACACAACCGCGCAGGTGCCGATCAGGAGGGCAAGCAGCGCAAACAGGATCGGGAAGGAGCAAACTTTCTTATTCACGACGCTCACCTCCCTTCGCATTCGCCTTGCGGCGAATGTGCATCCAGGCCGCAGCAGCGCAAAGCACCGCCGCGCCGGCAAGGTACGTCAGAGTGACGCCCGACATACCAGAAAGGGGTAAAGAGGTGGAGTAGGTGTTGGTGAAGGTGGAGGCGGGAATGGCGTCGGGCGCGGCGGCGGAGGGTTCAACCACGACGCCCTGCCCGTTCTCGCCAAGGGTGTTGCCCATGTCGTCCTTCATCTGCGTAACGGTGGTAGAGGTGGTAAGACCGGTGTACTTGCCAGTGGTCTCATTCATGACGGCCTTCACCGTGACGGCAACCTGGTACTCGGCCTTGGAGTAGCGGAGCTTATCGATGGCACCGGTGGCAGGCGCGACCTCCTTCACCGTGTAGGTGTAGGTCCTGGCGTAGTCATCCGCCGTACCGGGGGTATCGGACAGGTGCGACTTGTTGAACGTCATGGCGCCAAAGGTCGCCGTGATGTTGTTGGGCTTGGCGGCGTCGGTCTCCCCTGCTGCGGGTGCAATGGAGAGGTCTGCCGGGTTAGGAATGGGCACGTTGGTTGCGTAATCCCCCGTAGCCTCGATGTTGAAGTCGAACGCAACGTATTTCCCGCTGGAATCCTTCGGCCAGTCCGTATTACGGACGGACTTAGTCACCGGGATTTCCACGGACGTGGTGGTGAGAGAATCGGAGATGTACGTAGTGCCCTCAACAATGCTCGGTTTCTTTCCCTCGGTCCACGCAATGGAACCGTCCGCCTTGGACACCGTGAACTCGTAGGTTGTCTGGTTCAGCTCGTAGCCAAACGGCGCCTGGGTCTCCGTGAGCGTGTACGTGCCCGGCAGCAGACCCTCGAGCTTGAACTTGCCATCGGCGGGATCAGAATCTGCCCACTTGTTGCTGACAGCTTCCGCATTCGTATCGTTATCAATCACAGTCAGGGATGCAGCGTCCGGAATTTCGGCACCATCGGCATCCTTTACCTTGGTAAGCGCCCACTCGGAACCAGCCAAAGGAGTGTGTCCCGTGTCGCTCTCCTCAACCTTGGTCCAAGACACCGTACCGGTGATCTTGGTGTTGGAGATGGCGCCCGTGGTGTTGGAATCATCGAATGAAACGAGCTTATTTCCGTTCACCGTGCCCACATGACCCTGAACATAGTTCACCTGCTCGCCGGTGTTGTTCATGGTTGCGTAGTAGATGGTGTCCGACTTCTGATAACCAGCCGGCGCCTTGACCTCGCGAATGTAGTACGTGAAGTAGTCTTTATCGTTGGGATCGCCAATTTTGGCCTTCTGATTCAAATAGTTGAACTGAAGCTCGCCATCATCCGAAGAGTAATCATTTGCACCGCCATCCGTTACCGTAACGATGGGATACGTTTCATTCTTGGCATCATCGACAGTGCCGTATATCGTCCACGAGGAACCAGAAAGCGGCGTCATGCCGTCCGCAGCGTCGACCTTGCTCCACGCAATGGCAGAGCCGTCCGGTGTATACGAGCCAGACCACGGGAAGTTGTGACGCTCCTGATCCATATCGATGACGGAAGCCGAGTTACCCTCGAGATTTGTGAAGTTGTACGCGATCTTAGGGTTGTTCATCATGAAATCTTCGCCCACGTACACACGACCGTTGGTGGTCACATGGTCATCGAAGCTTCCGTTGGGAACGAGAATCGATCCGAGCATAGCAGCGGCGGGGTCATCGTCGGTCCATTTGCCGTCCCCGCCGCCATTGCCCCAGTCGCTTCTACCCTCGCCCGCAATGCCACCACGGATGGTGAGGCTCGTGGTATCGACAAAATTCCACATGATGGACTGGGAGGCCAGCGAGTATTTCGCGCGAAGGTCTTTATCGGCGTTACTCTCATAACCGCGAGATATTTCTGTATCGCCCCACCAGAAGCGCCAGCCATTGTGGAACTCGACAGGACCAGCACCTGTAACGTTCACGACAATGGATGCGCCTTCGGGGACATTGGTGAACTTAAAGTCGACGCCGCGGTAGTAGACGCCATCCTTCAAGTTGGAGAGCTCGGAACCGGCAATGGTGAAGACCTGTTGCATAGAAGTTCCATCGCCGGTAAAGGTGATAAGTCGCTCGGTGTTGCAAATCTTATAGTTCGGGATTCTGGTATCAAGCGCACCGGAAACAGACTTCTCACTACCATCGAAAGTGAGTGTATAGCTTGTTCCCTTGTTATCGTACTTGTTGATTGCGTAGCTGTTGTCGCTAATTGCGGAACCATCCGTAACTGTGCCGGTATTTGCAAACGAGGCGAGCTGTTTCGATAGCTTCGAGAGGTATCCATCTGCACCGTTGTAGCTCGAATAATCGTTACCGTTAACATTAGTCAAATCAACATTTTGATTGAACAGGTCGCTCTTCAGAGCATCCGAGCCCTCGAACCAATTACCTTGCTTTTTCACGACAGACTGGCGCCCGTTGTTAGCATTCGAATCCCAATAGGAATAGGTAATGGGACCGGCGATCTGCGCGGTATAGTCATAGCCAGGGTGGGAGTCAGTCTTTGTCGCCTTGCCGACCCAAGCACCCTTGGTCCAAGCACCAACCGTCGCAGCATCTGAGGTCGTTCCCTGACCGGTATTCATGTTCTCAATCAAGCTGTTTATGCCGGCGACCGCAAGCACCGTGCTTCCCTCCCTGGGACGAAACTGCGATCCAAAACCAACGGTGCCGAAACGGAAGCCCTGGCCGCCCCAACTCTCCTTGATAGGATTCATGGCCAGTTTGCCGTGGACCACGGTAAGGCCCTCCGCCTCAGCGGCATATGAGCCGGTGGGGGCGTTATTCGCATCAAGAGTGCTAGTTTTGTTCGGCTTACCACCGATGTACATGTCGCGGCCGACGTAGGTGGCCACGCCGGGATCGGGGGTGGAGATATCGATATTCGTACCGATACCGATAGACGTGGGAACGTAAATTCCCGGCTTCACGGTGGCCGTCGCTCCCGCTGAAGCCGCATTCGCACTCTGAGCCTGCTCAACACTATTTGAAGAGCCAGACTCGCCGCCATCGGTCTCGTCGCTATTCTGGTTTTCGGCATCCTCGCTGGTGTTACCTACAGCAGCGGACTCACTTGAGGAACCCCCCCCCATTACAGTTTCCGCGGTAGAACCTGTCTGGGCATCGTTTGCAATGGCCTGCGAGATCGGGGGCATGACGAGCGACAGTACCAGGCTCAAAACGGAGGCTCCGCACAAAACGCCTGCCAGTACACGGCGCGTCGCTTTTTTACTCTGCTTAGTTTTTTCTGAATTCGCTTTCATCGATGTCTCCTCCCCAAGAGACCGCGATCTTGCTCTTTCACTATCAAACGTATCTGCGCAACCTGTAATTACGCACGCTTATAGTACATATTGTAATGATTGTTTGAACATCTAAGCAATAATACCGATAGTTTTGTAGCGAATTCTCAATTCTCTTGACATTTGCTCGGATTTACCTTCGTTTATTCGCTATGAAATATCTATTTCTACTGGTAATTAAGCTAGTTATCATTTTTTAATAGCATTTTATTTATTTGCACAACATTTTGCTCAATAGCATGCATCCTGCGAACGGTCGAAAATCGGCCGTGAACGGTAGATCATTAACCGGGAGGAATAGACTACCAAATTGATGGGAATATCTTTAACCCATCGGTAGTTAGAAGCGTAATGTTCAGACAACCATATCTGAATTTGCGCGCAGATTTTAGGTATCAATTCGCCCAAATCGCCTGAGGCCACCACAAAGGTGCCTGCCCCCTTTGCGGTGGTTCTGCCCCAGCGCTACAGCAGATGCTCCTCGATAAAGATCGCGATGCCGTCTTTGTCGTTGCTCGCGGTTACAAAATCGGCGGCGGCACGGGTGGCGTCGCTGCCGTTTGCCATGGCCACGCCCACGCCGGCGTCGGCCACCATGCAGGTATCGTTGTCGGCATCGCCAAACACGCAGATGTTCTGGAGCTCCATGTCGTTGAGCTCCGCCACGCGCGCAAGGCCGCGCGTCTTGGACACGCGCGGATCCATGAATTCGTAGAGTCGCTGCGTGGTTTGCAGAGCCGCCGCCTTAACGGTGTTATCGGCAAACGTCGACGCCCGCTCGATCACCCGCGGCATTACCTCGGGCGCCATGGTAAACATCACCTTGGGCTGCGGCTCGCGCAAAAACTCGGCAAAATCAACCACCTGGTAGGGCACACCGTCGACGCGCGACAGGTGCTCGACGCACGCGTTGCTCTCGGGCACGTAGAACACGCCGTCTCGGGGGCAGACGGGCGTTGCCGGAAGGTCCGCCATGTGCTCGCAGATGCGCGCGATGGTCTCGCCCGGCAGCGGATAGCTCAGCTCGTTGATGTCGTGCGCGCGGTCGATGACCTCGGCGCCACCGCAGCCCACCATCACGTCTACCAGGCCTTCGATACCCCAGAGCTCGTACATGGCCTCGGTCGCGTGGGCGTCGCGCCCGGTGCACAGGCCAAAGAGTACGCCGCGCTCGCGCAGGGCGCGAATCGCCGCCACGGTGCGCGGGGACACCGTGTGCTGGCTCGTAAGCAGCGTGCCGTCGATATCGCAGAACACGGCTTTGATGTGGCTGAAGGTGGTGTCCATGGGGGCCTTTCTGGGTTGTGCGGCGGTGTGGGGCGTATTCGTGAACGGCGTACATGGTATACCAAGGCGCAGGCCGTTGGGGCCCGATCGCCACAAAGGTGCCTGCCCCCTTGTGGTGGCCGGACCCGAAGGGTGGCCTGGCCCGGGGCGCAAAGCATCACAACATTCGACGTTTTTCGGCAAAATCGCGATTTTCATCGAATGTTGTGATGGTTTTTACTGCCTTGCGGCACGATCCAAATGCCGGCGTCCAAACAGCAGCAACGCCGCGGGAACTGCCGTCACGACCATGCCCGCCCCTACGAGCGTCTGCTGCACGCCAAACGTCGCCGCCAGCCACGGGGCAATCGCCAGCGGCGCCACGCCGGCGAACATGTTGCCAAAGCCCATGACCGAGTTGACGCGGCCGAGCTGTCCGAGCGGGGCCGTCGTTTGCACGATCGTGTTGTGGAGCGGGTTGACGACGCCCCAGGCCACGCCCAGGGCAATCTGGCCGACAAGGGCTACGCCCACGTACGGCGTTCCCACGTAGAGCAGGCTTCCCAGACCCACGGACATGAGTGCCACAAGCAGCGTTTTGAGGCTGACGAAGCGCGGCGGCAAGCGGAGCGCGACCACGGCGCCCAGCACCGCGCCCACACCGCTGGCCGACGAGAGCCAGCCCATCCATTCGACACCGACGTGCAGAATATCGCGGTAGAAGAACGACTCCAGTGGATCGAAGGCACCGTAGCCAAAGTTCGAGAGGAAGATGATGCAGAACAGCAGGGTGAGGACGCTGTTGGTAAAGACTGTCTTGATGCTGGTCACGAAGGTGACGCGAGAAGATGTATTGGGGTCGGGACTTTGGCTGGCCTTATCCGACGTGATGTCGCCGATTGCGGGTTTGCCTTCGTGTGTGGCGGCCTGACCTGCACTTTGCCTAAAGCCCCAACCGGCAATGAGCGCCAGTACGGTAAAGATCATCATGAGCACGAACACCGCGCGCGACGACGCGGCCGCCGCGACAAAGCCGCCCAGTGTGGGGCCGACGATGATACTCACGTTTGAAAACATGGCGATAGCGGAGTTGATGTCTTTGAGCTCGACAGGGTCGTCGGTGAGATACGCCGGATAGGATGTGGCGATGGGCTGGGCGAACCCCATCACAAAGCCCAGGAGCACCGCGCCGAGCAGGACGATGCCGGTCGCGCTGCCAAAGGCAATGATCGCCGCGCCGGTTGCCAGCGTGCCGACGATACTCAGCAAGAAATGACGGCGCGGTCCCCAAGCGTCGAGCGCCGCGCCGCCCGCAAAGGATCCCAGGATCACGAATACGTTCATAAAAAGGACGGCCAGCGATGTCGCCACGACCGAGGCATCGTCCGCATAGGTGAGCGTTCCGATGACGCCGATAAAGTAGCTGGTCTGAAAACCGATGTAGATGAGAAAGCGCATCGCCACCAGGCGCTTGGCCTGCGCGGACAGCGATGATTGAGGCTTTGAGAAAAGGGAGGCGAGCATGGAGACTCCTTGTTTCATACGAATGCGGACGGCGGGCATTCGCCACCGTCTGTCAAATCAATCTATCCGCATGAAACATTAAGGACGCATCAAGCCCCTTCTCTCCGTTTTTCGCCCGTCATGAACTACTTGATAGATTGTAAGGCATGTTCCACACATCTACCAAAGCAAAAACCACCACAAAGGTGCCTGGCCCCTTTGTGGTGGAAATGACGTTTGCCCAGATAAAACCTGCCAAAATAAACCTGTCCCTTTTTGGCAGGTTATGGCAGCGCAGCGAGCCGGCCCTTAAAGGTGGTCTTGGATAAGATCGCAGATGGCTCGGGCGTCGTTGATGTTGATGGCTCGGGTCGCAAAGCCGGCGTCGAAGGCCTGACGCGCCAGGGCCTCGTTGCAGGCAAGGGCCAGCGTGTGACCGTCGACCAGGTCGAGCGAGCTCTTGCCGCGCAGACGGTCGACACCCGATCGCGCGACCACGATGTTGTCGAAGCCCTCGGTCTTGTAGCCCTCGATGATCACCACGTCGACATCGTTGTAGCGCGACAGCAGCTCGCACGCGGGCATCTCGTCCTCCTCGCGCGTGTCGGCGTACTCCGCCCAGCGCGTGGCGCAGATGAGCCCCACGTGCTTGGATCCAGCCTGGTGATGGCGCCACGTATCCTTAGCGGGCACGTCGATATCAAAGCCGTGATGCCCATGATGCTTGAGCGAACCCACGCGCAGGCCGCGGCGGGTGAGCTCGGCAATGACCTTCTCGACGAGCGTGGTCTTGCCCGAGTTTTGGTAGCCGATAAACGCGATCGCAGGGACGGCCGGAGTGGGAGCTGCGGGCGCGACGGCGACGGGTGCGCTCGCGGGTGCGTTGCCCGCGGCTCCCACGGCCTCAACAACAGCGGCCTGGCGTTCGGCACGATCCCACACACCCGAGCGACCACCTTCCTTGTGCAGCAGACGAACGTCGACGATCTCCATGCCGCGATCGACCGCCTTGCACATGTCATAGATCGTTAGGCACGCAGCACTCGCGCCGGTCAGGGCCTCCATCTCGATACCCGTCTTGCCCGTCACGCCGGCCGTAACCAGTACATGAAAGCCAACCTGCCCGTCCGCGCGCGCCGGCGCCCAGCCCTCGGGCACGTCCTCGGCCGGAGTTGCCGCCGGAGCGATGGGCGCAATGTCGCACTTGCTCTTGGTAATGAGCAACGGATGGCACATGGGAATGATGTCGCTCGTGCGCTTGATAGCCATGATGCCCGCCACGCGAGCGCAGGCAAGCACGTCGCCCTTTTTGGCGCGGTCCTGCAGCACCATGGCCTGCGTCTCGGGGTGCATGAGGATGGTGCCCTCGGCGATGGCGATGCGATGGGTCTCGGCCTTGTCGGACACGTCGACCATGCGCACCTCGCCCTTGGCGTCCACGTGCGTCAGCTCGTCGCGACGGGCGTCACGGGCGGGCTCGGCGACAGCGCTGGCAGTCGGCTGCACGGACGCGTCGGCGCTGCCAGCATTCGCCGCAGCCGTGGCTTTATGGGCAGACATCGCGGCCCTGCGAGCGGCCTTGGTGGCGTCGACGTACCTGCTCTTGGCCATATGATCATCCTCCGATTTGGGACATAAATCGTTGCGTGCCCTCAATTATCGCGTGTTCCTGCGGTTTGTGGGCCACGGCATCGCGCCAAATCGAAAGTACCTGCATATCATCACCACGGCGCAGGGCGTCGCGCACCGAATACTCGGCATCGCTAAACAGGCACGGACGCACGTTGCCATCGGCCGTCAGACGCAGACGGTTGCAGTTCGCGCAAAAATGATTGGACATGGCGCTAATAAAGCCAACCGTCCCCGCCGCGCCCGGAAAGTGCCAATAGCGCGCAGGGCCCGCGCCGGCAGGAGCGTCGTTGATGTCGAGCGGCTCGAGCTCGCCCAGTCCCGCCGCGGCGGCCCCGGCATTGATGCGTGCCCGCAGCTCGTCGCTCGGCACGGTGTCGCTCGCGTCCCACAGTTCGGGATTGAGTGTGGGCGCATGCGGGTCCACAGCGCAATGCGAGCTCGTGTGCTCGTCGCCAATGGGCATGTACTCGATAAAGCGCAGGTGGATGGGGCGGTCGGCGGTCAAGCGCGCGAGGGCCGCCACATCTTGGTTGAGCCGACGCACTACAACGCAGTTAACCTTAACGGGCTCAAAGCCCCAAGCCAGCGCCGCGTCGATGCCAGCCATGGTCTGCTCGAGCCGGCCCAAGCGCGTGATCTTTCCAAACAGCGTAGGGTCGAGCGTGTCGAGCGAGATGTTGACGCGGTTAAGCCCGGCATCTTTGAGCTGCGGCGCCAGCTTGGGCAGCAGGGCGCCGTTGGTGGTGAGCGAGATGTCCTCGATCTGCGGAATCGCGCGGATGTCACGAATGAGCGGAATAATACGGCGGCTGACCAGCGGCTCGCCACCCGTCAGGCGCACGCGGCGAATGCCCTCCCCCGCCACCAGGCGCACAAAGCGGGCGATTTCCTCGGCACTGAGCAGCTCGTCGTGCGCGCGGGGCGCCACGCCATCGGCCGGCATGCAATAGATACAGCGGAAATTGCACTTGTCGGTAACGGCAATGCGCAGGTAGTTGATATCGCGGCCAAAGCCGTCATGTTGCACGTGCCCGTCCACGCAGCCCTCCCTCACGCGGCGTTTTATTCTTCGGAAAACATAATACCC
>CABSMK010000060.1 GCA_902478825.1 uncultured Collinsella sp. | reverse complement strand
GACAGGTCTAGGCTTTGGGCACGTCTGCCCGCCTCTGAGACCTCCTGTTTTGCCTTAAAACTGCCTTTCGCCGGCTTTTTCCTACCGTTCACCCTACTATGAAAACGATTACAGAGATATGAAACTGAAAACGATTACAGTGTAAGTGTCAAAGGTGGTCGGGTGCACATGCGCCCGTTGGAGGAAAGGGAAGTCATGGACTACCGCAAATCAGCCCAAGAGGTGCTCGACAATATCGGTGGCGCCGACAACGTCGTCTCTGCCGCGCATTGCGCCACGCGTCTGCGCTTGGTGATTGCCGATGATTCCAAGGTCGACAAGGAGGCCATCGAGAATGTCGATGGCGCCAAGGGCGTCTTTGAGGCCCAGGGCCAGCTCCAGATTATTTTTGGCACTGGCACCGTCAACAAGGTCTACGAGGAGTTCATCGCGCTCAGTGGCGTCGAGGCTGCCACGAAGGCCGAGGTCAAGGAGGCAGCGGCGCAGCAGCAGAACATCTTTATGCGTGCCATTAAGGTGCTCGGCGACGTCTTTGTCCCCATCATCCCCGCCATCGTGGCTTCGGGCCTGCTGCTGGGCATTATGAGCGCCCTCAACTTTATGGCCTCCAACGGCTTTATCGCGCTCGACACCAATAACTTTATCTACAAGATCGCCGACCTGGTCTCGGGCACGTCTTTTGGCATTCTGCAGATCCTGATCGGTTACTCCGCGGCTAAGGCCTTTGACGCCAACCCGTACCTGGGCGCCGTCGTCGGCGGTGCGTTCATCAACTCCTCGCTGCAGAGCGCCTACACGGTTGCCTCCGAGGGCGTGCAGACCATGGTCACCGTCATCCCCGGCGTGTACAGCTTTGAGTGGGTCGGTTATCAAGGCCACGTTATCCCCATCGTCATCGCCTGCGCTATTCTGGCCTTCCTCGAGAAGCGCCTGCACAAGATCGTTCCCGAGATGTTCGACCTCTTTGTGACCCCGCTCGTCTCGGTGTTCGTGACCGTGCTCGTGACCCTCGTTGCCGTCGGCCCCATCTTCGTGTGGGCCGAGAACGCCATTCTCGGTCTGATTCAGGCCCTGCTCACCCTGCCCTTTGGCATCGGTTCCTTTATCGTCGGCCTGTTCTATGCCCCCACGGTCGTTACCGGTATCCACCAGATGTACACCGCCATCGATCTGGGCCAGCTCGCTCAGTACGGTGTGACCTATTGGCTGCCCATCGCCAGCGCTGCCAACATCGCCCAGGGTGGTGCCGCGCTCGCCGTTGCCTTTAAGACCCGCGATGCCAAGATCAAGGGTCTGGCGCTTCCTTCGGCCCTGTCCGCCTTCATGGGCATTACCGAGCCTGCCATCTTTGGTGTGAACCTGCGCTTCTTTAAGCCCTTCATCGCCGGCTGCATCGGCGGCGGTTGCGGTGCCCTGGTCTGCGCGCTCACTTCGCTGGCTGCCTCCGGCACGGGTGTTACGGGTATCTTCGGTATCCTGCTGTGCCTGGCCCAGCCCGTGCAGTACGCGATCATGTTTGCGGTTGCCGCGGTCGTGTCCTTTGCCATCTCGTTTGTCCTGTACAAGGACGAGCCCAAGGCTTCCGAGCAGGCCTAAGAGCTTTTGTTTGAGGGGTGCCCGCGGGCTGTATGCTCGCGGGTGTTCCCTGCGTCTGGCGCCGATCTCTGACGCCTTGTAACTTTCGATCCGTTAGGACTCTGATATGTCTAATGCACTTGGTCGCGACCTTGCAAAGCTGGTTGCCGCTGTTGACGCCGCTGCCTCTGAGCGCGGTCATGGCGCATATGGCCAGCGCTTCCATATTATGCCGCCGGCGGGTTGGCTCAACGACCCTAACGGTCTTTGCCAGGCAGATGGCGTGTATCACGCTTATTTTCAATATGCGCCGTTTGATGTCGAGGGTGGCGTTAAGGTCTGGGGTCATGCGGCGAGTTGCGATCTTATGACGTGGGATTACGTTGGCGCCCCGCTGCTGCCCGACGAGCCGTTCGATTGCCATGGCGTGTATTCGGGCTCCGCGCTTGCCGAGGACGGCCGCATTCGCGTACTGTACACAGGCAACGTTAAACTCTCCGATGCAGACGGCACGTACGACTACGTCAATACCGGCCGCCGCGCCGATACTGTTTATGTCGAGAGCGTTGATGGCCTTGCCGGTCGGGAGTTCAGCCAAAAGCGTGTGGTGCTGGCGTCCGAGGATTATCCCGAGGATTTGACCTGCCATGTGCGCGATCCCAAGGTGTGGCGCGATGATAATGGGCGTTACCACATGGTGCTGGGCGCGCGTCGTCGCGTGGATGGGCCGCATGTCGATAGTCGATTTTGCGCCATGCACGGCGAGGGTGCCGGGCGCGATGTGGGCGAGATCCTGGTGTATGGCTCGGCCGATATGCTGAGTTGGGAGCTCGAGAGCCGCGTGTCTACCCCCGAGCGCTTTGGCTTTATGTGGGAGTGCCCGGGGTATCTGGAGCTTGAGGCGGATGGCGGCGTGCCGGCAAGGTTTCTGTCTTTCTCTCCCCAGGGGCTCGAGGGCGACCGTTGGGACCGCGGCAATGTGTATGCAGCGGGCTACATGCCCGTTACGGGTAACATTACGGGTGGCAAGGACGCTTATGAGCTGGGCGAGTTCCGCCTGTGGGACGCCGGCTTTGACTTCTATGCTCCACAGGAGTTCACGGCCGAGGATGGTCGCCACATTCTGATTGGCTGGATGGGCATGCCCGATGAGCCGACCTATGACAATGCGCCCACCGTGGCGTGCGGCTGGCAGCACTGCATGACAGTGCCGCGTGAGCTTACAGCCGGTGCCGGCGGCGTGGTGCTGCAGCAGCCGGTGCGCGAGATCGAGCACCATTATGCCTCGGTGCGTATGGGGGAGGGTTCGTTGGAGGTTGCCGGCGACACCTGCTTTGACGTTGTTGTCGACGGTGTCGATGGCGCATTTACCGCAATCGTTGATGGCGAGCTGAAGCTGGCGTTTGTGCCCGCCGAGGGCGAGCTGCCCGCGCGCTTTGAGATGCGATTTACCGATGAGGGTCGCGCTTCTGCCGGCTGCGGTCGCACCGTGCGTTGGGAGCCCGTCGACGAGGTTCGTAACGTGCGCATTGTCGGCGATGTCTCGTCGGTCGAGGTGTTTGTGAACGATGGCGCACTCGTGTTCTCGACGCGCATCTATCCCGAGGCCTATGGCGTGACCGTTGACGCCCCGGGTGCGAGCGTGACCTATCATACGCTCATCATCTAGGCGATTCGTCGCATATCGGCGCTATACTGCAGCCGTTACCCACGATGCGGGAAACATCCGCATCGTGGGTTTTTGTAAATGAAGGGAGGTTGCCGTATGGGCGTACAGCAGCTAGAAGAGGCCTGGGCCGCAAGGACTGGCGCGCGTGAGGCGCGTCTTGTTGCGGCCCTGCATGTGCCGGCGGCGCTGTCTCTGTTGGGGGTTGTACGTCCCGGCGATCGTCTGGTTGCGTTTGCCGATGACTTTGCCGATGCGTTTGCGCACGGCTTTGATGGTTGCGATGTCGCGCTGGTGGGCTCGCCGTCCGCCGAGGCGTTTGCCGCTGCGTCCGAGGGCTTTCATGCTTCGTTTGATGTCGAGGGTCCGCACTTGTGGTGGTTCGTCAACTCCATCGGCGGGTTTGGTCTGCGTGTGCCCGATCTGCGCGCTCTGGGCCGCGCTGCTCGTGAGGCCCATGCACTGTTTGTGGTGGATAACACGGTAGCGTCGGCTTTTGGCTGCGATCTGCTGCGGTTGGGTGCCGTGCTGTCGCTCGAGGCGCTCGACCGCGTGTGCGCCGGCAAGGCTCCGCGCAAGTTGGTTGCCGTATCGGTCGCGCGCTCGCAGCTCAAGCGCCATCGCGTGGATGCCGCGGCTGAGTGCGCGCATGCCCTGCTTGAGGGCTGTGGCTTGGCCAAGCTTGATATGCCTGCTGACGAGGCCGGTGTACTGGAGCGCGGGTTTTCCTCGCTCGACGTCCGTATGCAGGCGCACTTCGACCGCGCCCGTGCGCTAGCCGAGTATCTGGCCGCCAATGAGATGGTGCGCAGCGTGCGCTATCCCGGACTGAGCTCGCATCCTGATCATGCGGTTGCAACGGGAATCCTCGAGCACGGCTTTGGCCCGGCAGTTGAATTTGATCTTATCGAGCTTAGCGCAGGGGAGCTGTTCGATGCTTTGTCGGGGGAGTTCCACACATCGCCCGCCGGCGGCGCAGCGACGCGCCTTTCGGCCCCACGCGGCAAGCAGGGGAGCACCATCCGCCTCTTCGCCGGCACCGACGACCCCTTGATCGTGGCCGCCACCCTAGATAATGCCCTCCGCAACTAGCTAAATCATCCTCGACTTCATAAGTTGCGGTGAAATAGGGATTGATTTACGGCTTTAACCGCATAAACAGTCCCTATTTCACCGCAACTTATGAGAAGGGGTTGGGTAGCTAAAAGCCCCATCCCAAATTGGCTACTCTTTGATGCTGGCGATGAGGTCGTTTGCTTTGGTGGCAATGACGTTGTTGATGTCGGTCTGCAGCTCCTCGTAGGCCGCTATGGCTCGCACTCCGGCGGGCGTGAGCGTGGATCCGCGGGCGCCGTCGCGCTCGATGAGCTTGCAGCCCAGCTGACCTTCTGCCTCGTTTACAATGCGCCAGGCCTTGGAATACGCCATGCCCATGCTCTTGGCGGCGCGGTTGAGCGAGTGCTCGCGGGCGATACCTTGCAGCAGCAAGACGCAGCCGTGACCGAAGACGCCCGGCAAATCCTTGTCGCACGCTTGAATGACCAACTTTGCCGTCGTCTTGTACTTCATACGCTCCACGTCTCCCCGCTAAAGTGTTTGCTGGGCAAACGCAAAGCCTGCGTCAAGCCCTCGTGTGCTCTTCTTAAATCATGCATTGTAGCAGTCAAAGTGCGTTAAGATACTTCCCCAGTATTGGGCGCCCAAGGTTGGGCTGGGTCCTACGAGGCCTGCAGCCGACCGGTCGCATGGAAAAAGGAGAAACATGGCTACGTTCTTTCCCGGTGAGTCCCACACGTTTTCGGAGTATCTGCTGGTCCCTGGTTACTCGTCCTCGCAGTGCATCCCCAACAACGTCTCTCTTAAGACGCCGTTAACCCGCTTTAAGCGCGGTGAGAAGCCGGCAATCACCCTGAACATCCCCATGGTTTCCGCCATCATGCAGTCCGTCTCGGGCGTCGACATGGGTGTCGCGCTCGCTACCGAGGGCGGCCTGTCCTTCATCTACGGTTCCCAGAGCGCCGAGTCCGAGGCCGCCATGGTCAAGGCCGTCAAGGATCACAAGGCTGGTTTCGTTCAGTCCGATTCCACGCTGACCCCTGACATGACCATGGAGCAGGTCATCGAGCTCAAGGAGAAGACCGGCCACTCCACCATGCCGGTCACCGACGACGGCACTCCCAAGGGTAAGCTCCTGGGCATCGTCACCAGCCGTGACTATCGCCCCAGTCGCGATGACCACCAGACGAAGGTCTCCGAGTTCATGACCCCGCGTGAGCAGCTCATCGTGGGCGACAAGAACATCAGCCTCAAGGTTGCCAACGACGTCATCTGGGACAACAAGCTCAACGCCCTGCCCATCGTCGACGACAACGATCACCTCATGGGCATTGTCTTCCGCAAGGACTACGACAGCCACAAGACCAACCCCAACGAGCTGCTCGATGGCGACAAGCGCTACATGGTCGGCGCCGGTATCAACACCCGCGACTATGCCGAGCGCGTGCCGCTGCTCATCGAGGCCGGCGCCGATGTCCTGTGCATCGACTCCTCCGAGGGCTTCAGCGAGTGGCAGAAGCGCACCATCGAGTGGATCCGCGCCAACTACGGCGAGGACGTCAAGGTCGGTGCCGGTAACGTTGTCGACGCCGAGGGCTTCCGCTTCCTGGCCGACTGCGGTGCCGACTTCATCAAGGTCGGTATCGGCGGCGGTTCCATCTGCATCACCCGCGAGACCAAGGGCATCGGTCGTGGCCAGGCCACCGCGCTGATCGACGTCTGCCACGCCCGTGACGAGTACTACGAGGAGACCGGCGTCTACGTGCCCGTGTGCTCCGACGGCGGTATCGTCTACGACTACCACATGACGCTCGCCCTTGCCATGGGTGCCGACTTTATGATGCTGGGTCGCTATTTCGCCCGCTTCGACGAGAGCCCGACCGAGCGCGTCAACGTCAACGGCCAGTACATGAAGGAGTACTGGGGCGAGGGTTCTGCACGTGCCCGCAACTGGCAGCGCTACGACCTGGGCGGTGCCGCGAAGCTCAGCTTCGTCGAGGGCGTCGACTCCTACGTTCCCTACGCCGGCTCCCTCAAGGACGGCGTGGGCGGCACGCTCTATAAGGTCAAGTCCACGATGTGCAACTGCGGTGCCCTCTCGATCCCCGAGCTCCAGGAAAAGGCACGCCTAACGCTGGTCAGCTCCACCTCCATCGTCGAAGGCGGCGCCCACGACGTTGTAGTCAAAGATTCGCAGCAGTCTGTGTCTTATCGATAGGATAAGAGCTGCGCATAAAGGTTGAGTATCAACCACGTTATTTAGATAAAGCGAGATGCCTGCAAGTCGCAGGCATCTCGCTTGTCGTATTTGCTATCATCAGTCAAGTTAACCTTAGGGTCGGTCGGCTTGGCTTTGTTCGCTACAAGTTCCGCACGCAAAGAAGAGCACTTAATGTGCTCTTCGTCTTGCGCAGGACTGTCCGCAGTAGCGAACAAAGCCAAGCCGACCGACCCCAGCTAAGATTAAAGGAGCTGATATGTGCGATTGCACAGATCATAAGGACGAGTTCCCTGCCTACGACGCGCAGGCCATTGAGTCCAGGTGGATGAAGGCCTGGGAGGACTCCAACCTCTTCGCGGTCGACACCGACGACAGCAAGCCCAAGAAGTACGTGCTCGAGATGTTCCCGTATCCGTCGGGCGATTTGCACATGGGCCACGCGCGCAACTATACCATCGGCGATGCCATGGCCCGTCAGGCTCGCATGCGCGGCTACGACGTGCTGCACCCCATCGGCTTCGATGCCTTTGGCCTGCCCGCCGAGAACGCCGCCATCAAGCACAACACGCAGGCTGCCGCGTGGACGTATAAGAACATGGACCAGGCGCTCGCCACGATGAAGCGCATGGGCTTCTCCTACGATCTGGATCGCATGGTCAAGACCTGCAGCCCCGACTACTACCGCTGGGGTCAGTGGATCTTTGAGAAGATGTGGGAAAAGGGCCTGGTATACCGCAAGAAGAACCCGGTCAACTGGTGCCCCAAATGCAAGACCGTTCTGGCCAACGAGCAGGTTACCGATGGCAAGTGCTGGCGCTGCGGCACCGAGCCCGAGAAGCGCGACCTTGAGCAGTGGTACTACAAGATTACCGAGTACTCTCAGGAGCTGCTCGACGACCTGGAGAAGCTCCCCGGCTGGCCCGAGCGCGTCAAGCAGATGCAGGCCAACTGGATCGGCCGCTCCGAGGGCGCCGAGGTCGACTTCACCCTGTGCGACCAGGATGGCGAGCCCATCGAGGGCGACGAGGGTAAGATCACCGTCTTCACCACGCGAGCCGACACGCTCTTCGGTGTCTCCTTCTTTGTTCTGGCTCCCGAGTACGCCGGCTTGCACGAGCTCGTCGAGGGCACGGAGTACGAGGAGGCCGTCACCAAGATCGTCGAGGACTCCAAGCATATCTCTGCCGTCGAGCGTGCCCAGGGCACCCTCGAGAAGCACGGTGCCTTCACGGGCCGCTATGTGGTAAACCCCGTCAACGGCGAGAAGGTCCCCGTTTGGGTTGCCGATTATGTCGTTGCCGACTACGGTACCGGTGCCGTCATGGCCGTTCCCTGCGGCGACCAGCGCGACTTTGAGTTTGCCCGTAAGTACGACCTGCCGATCGTGCCGATCATCCTGGACGATGACGATCGCGCTGCCGTCGAGGCCAGCGGCGAGAGCATCGATACCTTCCATGCCGAGACCGTCGACTGGGATTGCGCTCACGCTGCCGAGGGCACGCTCGTCCAGTCCGGCAAGTACACTGGCATGCGCGGCGGTAAGCACTCCGAGGGTGAGGCTGCCATCGTGGCCGATCTCGAGGCCATGGGCTGCGGCCGTCGCAAGGTCGAGTTCCGCTTGCGCGACTGGCTCATCAGTCGCCAGCGCTATTGGGGCAACCCCATCCCGGCCATCCACTGCGAGCACTGCGGCATCGTGCCCGTGCCCGAGGATCAGCTGCCGGTGACGCTGCCCGAGAACCTGGACCTGGGCGCCGGCGAAACCCTCGCCGAGTGCAAGGAGTTCTACGAGACCACCTGCCCGGTCTGCGGTCGCCCGGCCAAGCGCGAGACCGATACCATGGACACCTTTACCTGCTCCAGCTGGTACTACCTGCGCTATACCGACCCGCACAACACCGAGCTGCCCTTCTCCAAGGGAGCCGCCGACCGTTGGATGCCCGTCGATAACTACATCGGCGGCATCGAGCACGCCATTCTGCACCTGCTCTACAGCCGTTTCTTTACCAAGGCACTGCGCGACCTGGGTCTGCTGAGTGTGGACGAGCCCTTCACCAACCTGCTGTGCCAGGGCATGGTCAAGGACGAGAACGGCGACACCATGTCCAAGTCCAAGGGCAACGTCGTGCCCCCGAGCTCGGTTATCGAGCCCTACGGTGCCGACACCATGCGTTTGGCGATCCTGTTTATCGCCCCGCCCGAGAAGGACTTCGACTGGGATCCCAAGGCCGTCGAGGGCGCCAACCGCTTCATCAAGCGCGCCTGGCGTATCGTTTGGCAGCTCGTCCAGTCCGGCGACGCCAACGTGGCCTTCGACAAGTCCGCGCTCGACGAGGTCGCGATGAAGCTCTATCGCGAGCGTCACCGCACCATCGCCAAGTGCACCGAGGACTTCGATCGCGGCCAGTTCAACACCGCCATCTCGGCCGTCATGGAGCTCGTCAACGCGGCGAGCGCCTACCTCAACGCCACCGAGGGTACCGCCCGCGACAAGGCGCTGTGCTACGGCGTGGCCAAGGATATCGTGAGCGTCCTTGCCCCCATCTGCCCGTTCTGGGCCGACGAGCTGTGGCACGAGGCGCTCGGCTGCGAGGGCAACGCCTACACCGCCGCCTGGCCCGAGTTCGACCTGGCCGAGTCCGTTGAGGACACGGTGCAGATCGTGGTCCAGGTGCTCGGCAAGGTCCGCGGCCGCGTCGACGTGGCCCGCGATGCCTCCAACGAGGAAATGCAGGCTGCCGCCGAGGCCGCTGTCGCTAAGTGGACCGAGGGCAAGACTGTCGTCAAGGCCATCTGCGTGCCCGGCAAGCTGGTCAACCTGGTGGTCAAGTAAGCACTGCGCGCATAGCTGACATGCAATGAACGAGGGGCGATCCAGTTGGGTCGTCCCTCGTCTTGTGTTTTTAGCCCTGCTTAGTCATTGCGTCGCAACGTTTTCTATGGGATGTGTACCAGGTCCCTAAAGTAAACGTTGCCCGTTGCCTCTTCGAACATCCAAATGTTGAGGTAGATGTCGTTGAGGTCGTTGTTCACATCAAAGTCCGGATCGTCGAAGGTGCCCACAAAGGTGAGCCTGTCTCTTATACACATCTCCGAGCC